>NZ_RZRQ01000108.1:0-18350 GCF_003997785.1 Mesorhizobium sp. M7D.F.Ca.US.004.01.2.1
GTGCAGGGCTGGCCGGTCATCGTCCAGGCCGGTGCGTCGGAGGCAGGGCGGCAATTGGCGGCAGAGACGGCGGAGGTCATTTTCGCCGCGCATGCCGATCTCGCAGCGGGGCAGCGTTTCTTTGCCGACGTCAAAGGCCGTGCGGAGAAGCTCGGCCGGTCGCGCGACGACATCAAGATCCTGCCCGGCGCCTTTGTCGTTGTCGGCGACAGCATCGAGGACGCGCAGGCCAGGCGGGCGAAGCTCGACAGTCTCGTCTACTACGAGAGCGGCATTGCCTCGCTGTCGATCGCCATTGGACATGATGCCTCCGGTTTTGATCCCGACGCGCCCTTGCCCGAAATCCCCGAGACCAATGCCTCGAAGAGTGGCCGCGAGCGCGTCATCGAACTGGCGCGCCAGGAAAGCCTGACGGTCAGGCAACTCGCGCAAAGGCTGGGCGGCTATTCCGGCCTTGCCTTTGTCGGTACACCTGAAACAATCGCCGACGAGATGGAGGAATGGCTGGTCGCCGAGGGCTCAGACGGGTTCAACATCATGTTTCCCTACCTACCTGCCGGGCTCGATGATTTTGCCGAGAAGGTCGTGCCCGAACTGCAGCGGCGAGGGATTTTCCGGCGACAGTATGAGGGATCGACGCTGCGCGAGAATCTCGGCCTGAAGCGTCCGCCCAACCGGTTTTTCAAGTAGCACTTCCTTCGCAGAGAGGTCTCCAATGTCGACCCAGACCAACACCCGCATCGTGCTCGCGGCGCGGCCGCAAGGCCGGCCGAAGTCAGATGACTTCCGCATCGAGACGGTTGATGTCGTCCAGCCGGGGGAGGGTGAATTGCTGCTGCAGATCCTTTATCTGTCGCTCGATCCCTATATGCGCGGGCGCATGAACGCCACGAAATCCTATGCCAAGCCGGTCGATGTCGACGGCGTGATGGAAGGCGGTACCGTTGCGCGTGTCGTCAGGTCCCGCCACGCCCACTTCGCCGAGGGTGACATCGTCCTGTCCCATTCGGGATGGCAGAGTTTTGCACTGTCCGATGGTGTCGGGCTGCGCAAGCTCGATCCTGCGACTGCACCCGTCACGACGGCGCTTGGCGTGCTCGGCATGCCGGGCTTCACGGCCTATGCCGGCCTGCTCAGCATCGGGCAGCCGAAGCCTGGCGAGACGGTTGTCGTGGCGGCTGCCAGTGGTGCGGTCGGGTCGGCCGTTGGCCAGATCGCACGCATCAAGGGCGCGCGTGCCGTCGGCATCGCCGGCGGCGCCAACAAATGCGCCTTCGTGCGAAACGAACTCGGCTTTGACGCCGTCGTCGATCACCGTGCCGATGATTTTGCCGAGCAGTTGAAGACAGCCTGCCCTGACGGCATCGATATCTATTTCGAGAATGTCGGCGGTCATGTCTGGGATGTTGTGTTTCCGCTGCTCAACGAGTTTGCGCGTGTGCCGGTCTGCGGGTTGATCGCGCAATACAATGCCATCGCGGATGCCGGCGTCGACCGGCTGCCGACATTGATGCAGCAAGTGCTGCACCGCAGCTTGACGATCAGGGGTTTCATCCAGCGTGAATTTGTCGACCAGCGTCCGGCCTTCTATCGCGAGATGGCCGACTGGATAGCATCCGGCCGCGTTCGCTACAGGGAAGACATCGTGAATGGCATCGAGAACGCGCCGCAGGCCTTTCTTGGCCTTCTCGAGGGCAGGAATTTCGGCAAGCTTGTTGTGCGTATCGCGGAATAACTGTCGCGCAAGGAATCGAGGGCTGCCGAGACAATTTCTGCCACAGCCCGTGGCGACGCCTTTTTTTGTTCACCACATCATGAAGGAGGCGACGTCCGCATCGGAGACCTTGCCGGCATTCACGTCGGCGATCGCCTGGTCGACGATCGCGACACCCTCCGCTACCTCGTCTTCCGTCAACGTCAGCGGCGGCATGAACTCCAGCACATTCGCCTTCAGCCCGACATAGGTGAAGGCCGCACCCAGTTCGTAGCCGCGATAGATGATCTTGGCCGTGGTCGTCGCCGCAACGGGCTCGCGCGTCGCGCGGTCCTTGACCAGGTCGACGCCGATGGCAAGGCCGCGCCCGCGCACGTCACCGATGATTTCATGCTTGGCGCCGAGTGCCCGCAGCGCATCGGAAAACAGCGTGCCGATCCGCGCCGAGCGCTCGACCAGGCCTTCCCTCTCGATCGTCTTCAGCACCGCGTTGCCAGCCGATGTCGCCACCGGGTTGCCTGCGGTCGTCTGCAGAGCGAAGGCCGGCGCATGGTCCATGATCTGCTTCGGGCCAACAACGGCCGACAGCGGCAAGCCGCCGCCGATGCCTTTGCCGAAGACGACGAGGTCCGGCGTCAGTCCTTCGTGCTGGAAGCAGTGCATCAGACCACTGCGGGCGAGCCCGACCTTGACCTCATCGACGACAATCTTGATGCCGTGCCTGCGGCAACGCTCCTGCAACGCCTTGAGGAAGCCGGGTGGCGGCACGATCAATCCGCCATCCGACATCAGCGGCTCGATGAAGACAGCAGCGACCTGATGCGGCGGGCATGTGGTCTCGAACTGATAGTCGAGCAGGGCAAGCACGTCCTCGCTGCCGAAGTTCGGCCGGTACGGATCGGGGTAGGGCAGCAGAAGTACGCCCGGCCGCGGCAGTGTGTGGGTCATGGCGGTATGGCCGCTGATGCCCATCGAGCCCGAGAGATTGCCGTGATAGGAACCGATAAACGAGATGAAGCGCGAGCGGCCGGTCGCCGCCTGCAGCACGCGCACCGCGCAGTCATTGGCGTCGGACCCGGAATGGCCGAACCAGACGCGTCGTTCGCCTTCTCCGGGCGTGATCGCCAGCAGCCGCTCAGCCAGCGATACAGCCGGCTCGTTCGGATAGAGCAGCAGGCTGGCGCCGGCCATGTTGCGGATCGACGTCTCGACCGCCTCGACGACAGCTGGATGGCCGTAGCCGAGCACCGCCGGACCGGCCGATCCCGACAGGTCAAGCAGCGAACGGCCACCTTCCTCGATCAGCCTGTTGCCCTGGCCGCCTATGACGCTGAGCGGCGAGAACCGCAGCTTGCCGATCTGGGCGATCGTCGCCGCGTCACGCTCGCGCAGGCTGAGATTGCTCACGGGATTGACTCCGCCTGCTGAGCGGGCAGTGCCGCCGCCAGGCGGTTCGCCCATTCCTCGATGCCGGACCGTGTCGACAACAAATCCTGCCGGATCTCGACGAGGACGGCGGGGATACCGCGATCGTCGCCATGGATGGGCACGGCGTAGTCGGCGTCGCGGCTGATCACATAGGGCACGTTGGCCGCGACATTGAGCGCCGCATCAGTGCGCAGGCCCGAAAGGATCGCTTCGGCGAGACCGCTTGCATGGTCATGCAGCACGCCGGCATGCCAGGGCCTGCTGACACCGAGGAAGACCGGCGTGAACGAATGGATCGTCACGATCCGCGTCTGCCGGCCTGCTTGTGCCCGGCGGTCGAGATACGCGGCCACCCGGTCATGAAACGGCGAAAAGATGATTTCGGCACGCCGGGTCCGCTCCGTCGCATCGATGCCGACATTGCCGGGAATATCGGTGTCTTCCGACAGCACCGGAATGCTGCCCTGGCCATCGAGTGGCCGGTTGAGGTCGATCAACAGCCGGGAGTAGCCGCTGAGGAAGGCCGGAGCATCGAGCTTCGACGATAGCAGACGGGTCACCTCGGCGGCGCCGATATCCCAGGCGATGTGGCGCTGCAGATGGCTGGCATCGAGGCCGAGCTGCCGATACTCGGCCGGCATGTGGTTGGACGCATGCTCGCACAACAGCACGATATCGGAATGGCCGTGCTCGTTGAGGACCTCGACGGCCTCGGGCCAATCTTTTTGAGCGAGCAGGCCTTTTTCAGTCTGTGCAGTCATCAATAGAGCGTCCGGTAAAGATCGCAGATGGAAGCCGGATCGAGACCGGCAAGGCGCTCTGCCTCGTGTTGCTTGAGGCCGACGAAGGTTTCGATGAAGACAGGCGCGAACCATCCCGTCACGGTGCTGTCAGCCACAAGCGCGTCCAGCGCCGCCGGCAGGGTTTCGGGCAGGCGCACGAGACCGAGCTTTGCCCGCTCCGCCTCGCTCATCAATGTCGGGTCGCCGGTGACCAGCGGCGGCGATGGCAGGTTCGCCTTCAGCCCCTCCAGCCCGGCGCGGATGATCGCCGCCAGCGACAGATAGGGATTGCCGGTGGCGTCGGCGGCCCGGTACTCGATGTTGTACTGCCGCGCCGGATCGCGCCCGCCGATCGTCACCGTCGGACAGATGCGCAAGGATGCCTCGCGGTCGCGGTCGGCAAGCCAGGTGTAGGACGAGCTCCAGCTGTGCGGCTTCAGCCGGTAGTAGGACGACACGCTCGACGCCGTCATGGCGGTGATGCCAGGCAGATGACGCAGCACACCGGCGCAGAAGGCGCCGGCTTTGGCGGAAAGGCCGCCGGGCAGCGCCGCATCGTAAGTCACCGGCTTGCCGGCCTCGTCGACGAAGCTAAAATGGATGTGGATGCCGTTGCCGACGGCGTTCGGCGCTGTCTTGGGCGCGAAGCTTGCACGCCAGCCGGCATTGCGCGCCAATTCGCGCGTGATTTCGCGGATGGCGACGGCGCGGTCGGCCGCCGTCAGCGCGTCCGCCGGCTCGTGCGTCACTTCGAACTGCTCGTCGCCAAATTCGGCGATGACCACTTCGGGCGCGACACCTGCCTCCTCCAGCGCCGCCATCAGATTGGGCGCAAACGGGTCGGCGCGGCGCAGTGCGGCGAAAGACATCGAATGCGCCGGCGCGAAGCCGCCATCGGCGACATGGAATTCATGCTCGAAGGCGGCGATGACCGAGAGGCCGGTCGCGGCCTTCAGCTCGGCCAGCGCGTTTTTCAGCATCGTGCGCGTGCAGCCGAGCCACGGGCTGCCGTCGAGTTCGACGATGTCGCCGGCGACCATATCGAACGGCGTCGCCGATCCGGTGTGTGTCGTGCGAAAACGCGCCTTGAGATCGGGGATCAGCCGCAGGTCGCCCGACGAGCCCCAGGGGTTGGGATCGACGATCGAGTTGAACGGCGTCAGCGACAGATTGGCCTGCAGCCAGCCGACGCCGGTCGTGGCGGTTTTCTGCAACTTGCTTTCGGCAACGAAGCGGCCCCGCGTAACGGCGGAGAGATCCGTGGTGACGACGGCAACCAAAGGCTCGACGGTCGATGTCATGCCGTTTTTTCCAAAGCGTTGAAGCGGGCGACGACCGTGTCGGTGTCGGTGACCCAGCAGTAGCCGCCGAAGGCCTTGAGCGCGATGTCGTGGCGTTCCTGGGTGATGGTGGCGCAGGCGTCCGCTACGCAGGTGACGAGGTAGCCACGGTCGGCGCCGTCGCGCACCGTCATGTCGACGCATTGATCGGTCAGCACGCCGACCACGACGAGATAGCGAATGCCGAGGTTCTTCAGGAGATAGTCGACATTGGTCGAGTTGAAGATGCCCGACGACGTCTTCGGCAGCATGATCTCGTCGCCGACCGGTGCCAGCGACGCCACCGGCAGGCCCTCTGCGAGGCTGGGCGCAACATGGATCGGTGTCAGCTTGTGGTCGAGCGAGCGGTCGCGGCCGTCTTCGGTCAGGCTCTGGATTATGGTGTGCAGAACCTCGACGCCGTTGGCCCGCGCGGCGGCCAGCAGGCGCTCCTGGTTGGGGATCGTCTGCGACGATGTCTGCCGGTAGAAATAGTGATCCGGTCCACGCTCCGGATGCGAGGGATCGGCGCCCGGCTCCAGCCAAATGCGCTGCATGTCGACGAGCAGCAGCGCCGTTTCGCCGGCGCGGAAGGCTTCGTTTCGCTTGGGTAGGGCCAGGGTCATGCTTTGTCGTCCTGCTTTGCTGATTTGGGTCCAGGTATCTTGCGTGGTCCGGGTGTATGGCCCGCGCCGTTCTCTTGCGGGTCGCTGTCGAGCGTCACGGCATTGGCATGCCGCACCTTCTCAAGCCGCTCGATGCGAGCACGAGCGTCGTCGTCCAGCGTCGAAACAATATGAGCGGTGAGGGCTTCCATCTGGGCGATCGCCGGCGCCAGCGTATCGTAGGGCGAGGCCACTTCGAGCGGGCTGACGATGGTGACTTCGGCGAGATCTGATATCGGCGACAGCCACTGGTCGGTGAACAGGACAATGCGCACGTCGAGCGCCGCCGCCTGTTTTGCATAGGCCATCACATCGAGCTGGTAGCGGCGGTAGTCGAAGACGACGAGCACGTCGCGCCGGTCGAGGTCGGCCAGTGTGTCGAAAGTCTGTGGCGAGAGCACACCAAGATCGCGAACCTTGGGGCGAAACTGCACGAGATATCCGGCAAGCATGCCGGCGATGTGGCGGCTGAACCGGCCGCCGACCAGCACGACCTCGCCCTTGGCCTCCATCAGCAAGCGGGCCGCTCGCTCGTATGTCTGGACAGGTGTCGCGGCGGTGGCTTTCTGCAGGGCCGTGGTGACGCTATCGAGATAGGCCAGCACGGCGCTGTCGTTCGAGCCGCTCTGCCGCTTGGCCTCCATCATCAGCAGCGGCGAATGCAGCCTTGCCTCGACTTCGGTCAGAAGCTTTGCCTGGAAATCCGGAAACCCTTCATAGCCGAGCTTCATCACCAGTCGCACCACGGTCGGATCGCTGACGCCGGCGCGCCGCGCCAGCGACGAAGCGGTGCCGAGGCCGGAGGTCGGATAGTCCGTCAACAGCAGCCGGACTATCTTCTCCTCCGACGGCGTCAGCGTGAGATCCCCGCGCATCAGAACATCGCGTATCGCCATGGGCCTCCCCGAAATCCGTGTTCTCTTGTTTTGTCGAGTTTATTACAGAGATTTAAATATCGGTCAACAATGAAGAGATGTTGACATCGCGCGATCGCTGGCCCTACCTTGTCGGAAAGCAGCCAAGAGACTGTGGGGAACAGCCATGCGAAACGGAAGCGACGTCATCGTCGTCGGTGCGGGTATTGTCGGATCGAGCACCGCCTATCATCTGGCCAAGGCTGGTGCGAAGGTCACGCTGGTCGAGCAGACCCATCCCGCAGGCGGCCCGTCGGGTAAATCGTCGGCGCTGCTGCACGCCTTCTACCTGATGCCGGAACTGTCGCAGCTTTCCATCCGTGGCCGCGAGATCCTCGTGTCGCTGCCGGAGATATCAGGCGAAGGCTCTTTCGTCACCGCAGTCGGCATGATGTGGGTCTGTGGCAACGGCAACAAGGCAAGCTGGACGGCGGCAGCAGAACGCATCCGCGGTGAGGGTGCGCGCATCGAGACATTGTCGCCGCAGGCCTTTGCCGATGCGGCACCCGGCTTTGCGCTGGACAATGTCGCGCTGGCATTGTGGGAGCCGGAATTTGGTTATGCCGATGCCTTCGGCGCCACCAACGCCATCGCCCGAGCCGCCCGCGCCAACGGTGCGAAGATCATGCAGAACACGTTGGTCGAGAGCCTCCAGCGGCAGGGCGACCGCATCACCGGCGTCACCTTGGCCGATGGAACGGTGCTGGAAGCCGATACGGTCATCCTGGCCGCCGGGCCATGGACGCGCCGCCTGCTGGCGACGGTCGGCCTCGATTTGCCGCTGCATGTCGAGCGCCATCCGATGGCCGTGCTCGACGCCGCCGGCAAGGCAAGGCAGGTCATGCCTTTCGCCTGGTGCGACGACATTTCCTGCAACTATGCGCGGCCCGACAATGACGGCGTCATCCTGGCCGGCACCTGGGCCGGCGGCGGCACCGGCCTGCGCCACGAACATGCGGGCCGCCGCGCTTTGTCGAAAATCCCGATGACTACATGGAAGGTGTCGAGGAGCAGGAATCGGTCGAGATCCTGGAGACCTTCGCCACCCGTGTGCCGGCCATGGCCGAACTTGGCATCCGGCCCGGCTACGCCGGGCTCTACGACATGAGCCCCGACGATCTGCCTGTTATCGGACCCATGCCTGGGGTTGAAGGGCTGATTGTTTCTGCGGGGTCCTCCGGCCACGGCTTCAAGACCGGTCCGGCCGTCGGCGAGGCGGTCGCCAGGCTGGTCACCGAGGGCGTGCAGCCGATCCTGGCGCCGTTCTCACCCAACCGTTTCAAGGCCGCGTGATGGCGTCGGTGACGATAAGCGAGAGCAAGCCCAGCGGCTTCATGCCGGCCGCGTTCCGCAACGCCACGGCCGACGCCTTGTGCATGGTGGCGGTGCTGCTGCTGGTGGCGCTTGCCGCCTTTATCTTCGGCGGCGCCGCCATGCAACGCGTCGTCACCTATGCCGCGATCATGCTGACAGCGGTGCTTGGCCTGCAGATATTCTCCGGCAACAGCGGCATCGTCTCGTTCGGCCAGGCAGCCTTTGTCGGCCTCGGCGCCTATGCCACCGGCATTCTCACCATGCCGACTGCACTGCAGCGAACGGCACTGCGCGACCTGCCGCAGTTCCTCGCCGGGCACCAACTCTCCTTCTTCGCGGCGCTGGCCGTGGTCCTGGTTCTGGCTGTCATCATCGGCCTGTTGACTGGCACGCCGCTGCTCAGGCTTTCCGGGTCGAGTGCCTCGATCGCCACGCTGGCCATGCTGATCATCGTCTACACGCTGCTGGTCGCCGGGCGCGAGATCACCCGCGGCAGCCAGCCCTTCTATGGCGTGCCGCGCGAGGTCGGGCTGTGGACGGCCGCAGCCGTCGCTTCGGCGGCGCTGGTGGCGGCGAGGTTGTTTCGCGAAACCTCCTTCGGCCTTGCCACACGCGCCGCCGCCAATGACGAGCGCGGTGCGGCCGCCGTCGGCGTCGACCAGCGCACGGCGCGTCTGGCCGCCTGGGTGGCGGGTGTCGTTGCCGCCATGGCCGCCGGTGCCTTGATGGCGCAATTCCTTGGTGCGTTTTCGCCGCGCGATTTCTATTTCGACCTCGGCTTCACCATGCTCGCCATGCTGATCGTCGGCGGAATGAACTCGTCGCTCGGCGCTTTCGCCGGCGTCATCGTCACCATCGTTTTGATCGAAGTGGTGCGCCGCTTCGAAGGCGGCGGCGAAGTGCTCGGCCTGCATCTGCCTGTCCTGTTCGGCCTGACCCAGGGTGTGCTGGCCATTGCCATGATCCTGGTCATCTGGCGACGCCCGACCGGCCTGTTCGGCGAGCGTGAGCTGAACCTCCTGCGCCGGCCTGGACGTCAGGCCGTGATGGCTTCGGCGGCACCTCCGCAGCATGTCGAGAGTGACTGGCTCACCGCCGATCATCTGTCGCGCCGCTATGCCGGCGTCGTTGCTGTCGATGACGTCAGTCTGAGCTTCGGTACCGACAGCATCACCGGCATCATCGGCCCCAACGGCGCCGGCAAGACGACGCTGCTCAATATGCTGGCCGGCGATGTCCAGCCAAGTGTCGGCACCGTATCGGTGGGTGGCGCGGTGCGGCAGGCTTCGGCCTTCCGCTTTGCCCGCTCCGGCGTTGCCCGCACCTTCCAGAACATCCGCGTCTTCCCGCACATGACCGTGCTCGAAAATGTCGTCGTCGCCGCACGCCAGGTGGAGCCGGATCTTGGCCATGCCGAGGCGGCGGCAATGGGCGAACTTACGCGCATGGGGCTGGAGAGATTTGCCGATCAGCCGGCCGCCAGGCTTGCCTATGGCCAGCGCCGCCGGCTCGAAGTGGCGCGCGCTCTGGCGTTGAAGCCGCGCTTCCTGCTCCTCGACGAACCGGCCGCCGGCATGAACGCTGTCGAGACCGCCGAACTGGTCTCCATCCTGTCGACGGTCCGCGCCGAGCGTCGCATCGGCGTGGTGCTGATCGAACACGACATGCGGCTGGTGATGAACCTGTGCGAGCGCATCGTCGTCATCGATCATGGCCGCGTCATCGCCGACGGCACGCCCGCCGATGTCCAGAAGAACCCTGCCGTCATCGCCGCCTATCTCGGCAGCCGCACGGCGCGCGCCAAGACCGCAACAGCTGAAAACCAGACCGCATGACCCGCAACGACAGCCAATCATAAGAAATCCAGAAGGAGAACCGACATGCCAAGCCTCTATCGCCTCCATCGCGCCGCCCTGTGTGCGGCCGTGTTCGGCATCGCCGCCATTTCGACGGCCAGCGCCGAGGAGATCATCATCGGTGCCGCGACCGCGCAGACCGGCGGCCTTGCCCCTTACGACCAGCCGGCACTTGCCGGCCTGCGCATGTCGCTCGACGAACTCAACGCCAAGGGCGGGCTCGGCGGCAAATACACCGTCAAGCTGCTGATCAAGGACACGCGTTCCGACACCGCGCAGACCGCCACCGTCGCCCAGGAGTTGATCGACGCCGGCGCCAAGATCATGATCACGCCGTGCGATGCCGATCCCTCGATTTCCGCCGGCCAGCTCACCCAGCCGCTGGGCATTCCGACCTTGACCCTGTGCGGCTCTGCCCCGGTACTCACCGGCGCGGTCGGCGACGTCATGTTTGGCACCTATCCGGCCGACAATGTGCAGGCGACGGCGGTTGCCGACTTCGCCGTCTCCGAAGGCAAGAAGAAGGTGTTCCTGCTGACTTCGCCGGATTCCACCTACACCGCCAATTTGCCGGAATATTTCGGCAAGGTATTCGAGAAGAAGGGCGGCGCCATTGTCGGTCGCGGCACCTTCAGCATGGGACAGCCCGACTTTTCCGCCGAGATCACCAACATCAAGGGCCTGGCCGACAAGCCGGACCTGATCATGACGGCGGCCTACGAACCCGATTTCCCAGCCTTCATCCAGCAATTGCGCGGCGCCGGCGTCACCATCCCGGTCTATGGCGCCGATGCCATCGGCACGCCGACCATCAAGGCGCTCGGCAAATTGGTCGATGGCGTCGTCTACACCGCGGCCGGCTATGCCGAGCCGGGCAGCAAGCTCGAGGCCTTCAACGCCGCCTTCACCAAATATGCCGGCCACGCACCGGAATCGACCTATGAGGTCAATGGCTACGAGATCGGCCTGATCCTCGACCAGGCGGTCAAGACGGCCGGCTCCGACGACCCCAAGGCAATCCGCGACGCCATCGCCGGCCTCAAGGATTTCGAAGGCATCACCGGCAAGATCACCTATGCCGGCACCGATCGCATGCCGCTGCGGCCAGTGGCGCTGATGCGCTATGACGGCGGCGAGGGCAAGCATGTCCAGACCCTGATCCCCGACGCCGCCGACGTCCCCGCGCCGTGATGTCATGCTGAGCGTCGAAGCCCTGAAAATCCGGTACGGCGAAGTCGAGGCGGTGCGCCGCGTCGACCTCACCGTCGACAGCGGCGAGATCATCGCGCTGGTCGGCGCCAATGGCGCTGGCAAGAGCTCGACGCTCGGCGCCGTCGCCGGGCTGGTGCCGGTTGCATCCGGCAAGGTGATCTTCGACGGTGTCGACATCACCGGCCTGACGCCGGAGGCGATTGCCCGCAAGGGCGTCGCGCTGGTTCCCGAAGGCCGCCGCATCTTCGCCAGTCTGACAGTGGCCGACAATCTGCGGCTCGGCGGCGCAGTGCATCAGCCGGTGGCTGAGGCGCGGCTGCGCGAGGAGGAGATGCTGGAGCTGTTCCCGATCCTGCGTCGCTATTACCGCGTCAAGGGCGGCAATCTGTCCGGCGGCGAACAGCAGATGCTGGCCATCGCCCGCGCGCTGATGGGCAAGCCGCGCATGATCCTGCTCGACGAGCCCTCGCTCGGCCTTGCCCCGCAATTGATCGACACCGTCTTCGACCTGATCGCCGAACTGCGCCGCAAGGGCCTGACCATCCTTCTGGTCGAACAGAATGTGGCGCTGGCGCTAGAAATCGCCGACCGTGCCGTCGTGCTCGCCAATGGCGAGGTGGTGCTGTCGGGCACGGCAAAAGAACTCGCCTCCTCGGACCTCGTCCGCCAAGCCTATTTGGGAGCTTAAGAAGCATGATCGCGCAGCAGATCATCAATGCAGTGAGCCTCGGCGGCGTCTATGCGCTGCTGGCGCTCGGGCTGGCGATCGTCTTTTCCATCGTCGGCCTCATCAACTTCGCCCATGGCGAGCTGATGACGCTGTCGGGCTATGCGCTGCTGGCCTCGCTGGTGCTTGGCTTTCCGTTCCCGGTGGCGGTGCTTGTCGCCGTCTCCTGCGGCGCGCTTGCCGCCGTCGCCATGGAGCGCATCGCGTTTAGGCCGATGCGCGGCGCCAGCGTCACCAGTCTGTTGCTGACCAGCTTCGCCGTCTCCAGCCTGCTGAAGGTCGTCTTCCAGGACGGCATCTCGGCGCGGCCGCAGGCCGTCGCCATGCCCGGCTGGATGACCGGCGCCTTCTCCTTCGGCGACTTCACCATCGGCGTCGGTCCCAGCATCTCGATCGTCGTCTCGGCGCTGGCGCTGATTGCGCTGGAAGTCTTCCTGCGCCGCTCGGTGACCGGCACGGCAATGCGCGCAGCGGCGGAAGATTTCGACGTCGTGCGCTTGATGGGCATTCCGGCCAGCCGCATCATCGCTACAGCCTTCCTGCTCTCCGGCCTGCTGGCCGGGCTGGCGGCCATGCTGTGGGTGGCGCAGCGCGCCTCGGTCGATCCGCTGATGGGTTTTACGCCGGTGCTGAAGGCGTTCATCGCCGCCGTCGTCGGTGGCCTGGGCAGCCTGCCCGGTGCTGTCGCCGGCGGCTTCCTGCTCGGCATCATCGAGGTGCTGTTGCAGGCGACGCTGCCGGGAGCGATCGCACCCTACCGCGACGCCATCGTGCTGTCGGGGGTCATCGCGGTGCTGCTGGTTCGCCCGCAAGGCCTGATCCCAGCGGTTCGCGCCCAGCGAAGCTGACCTGATGTATAGCAAGCCTGAATTCGCGCCGCTGTCGCGCGACGAGGTGTTCGGCTTGATCGAAGCCGCGGCCTTCGCCACGGTGGTGACGTCAGGATCGCAGGGCCTCGCCGTATCGCATCTGCCCTTCGTGCTTGATCGCGTGCGCGGTGAAAACGGAACGTTGGTCTCGCATCTCGCCAGGGCCAATCCGCACAGCGCGCTGATTGCCGAGGGCAGGGAGACGGTCGCCATCTTTCACGGCCCGCATGGCTACATCTCGCCGTCCTGGTATCCGCGCAACCCGGTGCGCGACAGCGCGCCGACCTGGAATTTCGCCGTCGTGCATTGCCATGGCCTGCCGATTCCGCTCGACGATCACGGCACCGCAAGACATCTGCTTCAGCTTGTCGACATGCTGGAGAGAGATCGCGACGATCGCTGGCGGATGCGCGAACTGGGACCCGGCGGCATGGAGCGACGCATACCTGGTATCATAGGGTTTGACCTGCCGATCGGGCGGCTCGAAGCCAAGTTCAAGATGGGACAGGATGAGCGCCTCTACGACACGGGCGGAGCCATCAAAGCGCTGGAGCAAAACGATCCGGCGCTGGCAACGATGATGAAGGCGCACAACGCGCATCGCCAGGACTGACCGCCGGCAAGCGGCAAGGATAAGAAAAAAATGATTCCCAATCTCAACATCGTACCCTTCGTCAGCGCTGACCACATGATGAAGCTGGTGCTGAAGATCGGCGTCGAGCGTTTTCTCGTCGAACTCGCTGGCTACATCGAGGACGATTTCCGCCGCTGGGAGCTGTTCGACAAGACGCCGCGCGTCGCCTCGCACAGCGCCGAAGGCGTCATCGAACTGATGCCGACCAGCGACGGCGAAGTCTACGGCTTCAAATATGTCAACGGTCACCCCAAGAACATGCGCGAGGGCCGCCAGACCGTGACCGCCTTCGGCATGCTCGCCGATGTCCACAATGGCTATCCGGTATTGCTGTCGGAAATGACCATCCTGACCGCGCTGCGCACAGCGGCGATGTCGGCTCTGGCCGCCAAGTACCTGGCGCCGACCGGCTCGAACTGCATGGCGCTGATCGGCAATGGCGCACAGGCCGAATTCCAGGCGGTGGCCTTCAAGGCGCTGCTCGGCGTCGACGGGCTGAGGCTTTACGACATTGACCGCACGGCCACCGAAAAATGCATCCGTAATCTCGCCGGTCTCGGCTTCGACATGGTCGCCTGCGGCACCGCGCAAGAAGCGGTCGAGGGAGCCGACATCATCACCACCGTCACCGCCGACAAGCAGTATGCCACCATCCTCACCGACAACATGGTCGGCTCCGGCGTGCACATCAACGCGGTCGGCGGCGACTGCCCGGGGAAAACCGAACTCCACCGCGACATCCTGCTGCGCTCCGACATCTTCGTCGAATATCCGCCGCAGACGCGCATCGAGGGCGAGATCCAGCAGCTTGCACCGGATCATGAGGTGACCGAGCTGTGGCAGGTGATGTCAGGCGCGGTGCAAGGCCGGCGCGACCCCGGCCAGATCACGCTGTTCGATTCGGTTGGCTTCGCCATCGAGGATTTCTCGGCGCTGCGCTATGTCAGGGATCAGCTGCGCTCGACCGGCCTCTACCAGGAACTCGACATGCTGGCCGACCCCGACGAGCCACGCGACCTGTTCGGCATGCTGCTGAGAGCGGCCCAACAGGTTGAGGCATAGTCAGTCAGCCGAATCCCATATGGCATCCGGCACCACCACCAGTTTGCCAACGAAATCCTTGGCGATGAAATCCGCCTGCGCGTGGTGGAAATCGGAGAGCTTGTAGACGCCGCCGACCAGCGGTCGGATTTTCTTCGCTTCGATGTATCCAACAATGCGGCGAAAATCGGCGCGCGTGCCCTGGCTCGAGCCATGTAGCTGCAACTGCTTGAGATACATGGTCCTGAGATCGAGCTGCACGACCGGGCCGGCGATTGCCCCGGCCGTGGTGTAGCGGCCTTCGGGTCGCAGGATGCGTAACAGGTCGTTGAAGATGGCGCCGCCGACGAGGTCGGCCACCACGTCGATCGGCTGGCCGCCGGTCGCCTCGTTCACGGCATGAGGAAGGTCGGCAACGCCACGGGTGATGACAGCCTCGGCGCCGATGTCGAGCACCGCCTGTTCCTTGCCCTTGCCGACGACGGCATAGGGAATGGCGCCGCGCGCCCGCGCCAGTTGCACGATGCCGGAACCGACACCACCCGAGGCGCCGGTGACCAGCACGCGTTCACCGGCCTTGAGCGCGGCCCGTTCCAGCATCTGTTCGCCGGTGAGATAGGCGCAGCAGAAGGTGGCGAGTTCGACGTCGGTCAGCTCGGTATCGACGACATGGGCATTCTCGGCCGGCACGGCCTGGTATTCGGCGTAGCCGCCGTCGCGGCCATGGCCCATATAGTCGATGTCGGCGAGTGAATCGTCGTCGCGGTTGTAGATCGAGAAATCGACCATCACCCGTTCGCCGATACGGTCCGGCGACACACCTTCGCCGACAGCGGCGACGGTGCCGACCGTGTCGGTGCCCTGGATGCGCGGGAACGTCAGCGTGTTGCCCTGGCGGCGCCATGTTGATACCGCGGCAGCGTCCTCTTCCGTGCCATAGGCGCCCTGGCGGACCCAGACGTCGGTGTTGTTCATGCCGCAAGCGCTGACCTTGACCAGCACTTCGCCGGCGGCAGGCGCGGGCACTTTCACATCGCTGCGGTAGACGAGTTTTTCCGGTCCGCCGTGCCCGGTGAGCAGCACGGCGGCCATAGTGGCGGGGAGGGTTCTGGTCATGGCATTCATCGGTCGATCTCAGAGATTGGCAAACACGCTCTTCACCGCATCAGCCGTCTTCGAAACGACGATGTCGGCTTCTTCGCGGGTCAGGCAGAGCGGCGGGGCGAAGCCGAGGATGTCACCCTGCGGCATGGCGCGGCCGATGACGCCGCTTGCGGCAAGCGCCGTCGCCACTTGCGGCCCGATCTTCTGCGACGCGTCGAAGAACACCCGGTCGTCCTTGTCGGCGACGAACTCGACCGCCGCCAGCATGCCGTCGCCGCGCACGTCGCCGACATGTTTGTGGCCGCCGACCGCTTTGGCCAGCTCTGCGCGGAAATAGGCGCCGGTCTCGCGGGCATTCGTCACCAGATCCATCTCGTCGATCAGTTCGAGATTGGCGACCCCGGCGGCAACGCAGATCGGATGCGCCGAATAGGTCCAGCCATGGCCGAGCGAGCCGAGCTTGTCGGAGCCCTCGACCAGCACCTGCCACATCTTGTCGGCGACGATGACGCCCGACAGTGGCGCATAGGCCGAGGTCAGGCCCTTGGCGATGGTGATCAGGTCCGGCTTGATACCATAGTGGTCGGAGCCGAACATGGTGCCCAGCCGGCCGAAGCCCGTCACCACCTCGTCGGCGACCAGCAGCACGTCGTACTTCTTCAGCACCGCCTGGATTTTCTCCCAGTAGCCAGCCGGCGGCGGCACGATACCGCCAGTGCCGAGAATCGGCTCGCCGATGAAGGCAGCGACCGTTTCCGGGCCCTCGGCCAGGATCATCTCCTCAAGCTTGTCGGCGCAATACTGCGAGAACTGCTCTTCGCTCATCGAGCGGTCGGCGCGGCGGAAATAGTAGGGCGCCTCGGTATGCAGGATCGGCGCGCGCGGCAGGTCGAAGGCGTTGTGGAACAGGTCGAGCCCGGTCAGTGAACCGGTCATCACGCCCGAGCCGTGATAGCCGCGCCAGCGCGAGATGATCTTCTTCTTTTCCGGCCGTCCCAGCACATTGTTGTAGTACCAGATCAGCTTGATGTTGGTTTCGTTGGCATCCGAGCCCGACAGGCCGAAATAGACCCTCGACATGCCCTTTGGCGCGCGGTCGATGATCATCTTGGCCAGCGTTATCGAGGCCTCGGTGCCGTGGCCGACATAGGCGTGGTAGTAAGCGAGGTTTTTCGCCTGGGCGGCGATGGCGTCAGCGATCTTCTGGCGGCCGTAGCCGACATTGACGCAATAGAGGCCGGCAAAGGCATCCAGGCTCTTCCTGCCATTGTTATCCCAGACGGTGACGCCTTCACCGCCGGCCATGATGCGCGTCGGGCTTTCGCCGCGTGCGTGCGTGCCCATATGGGTCGAGGGATGGAAGAAGTGGTCGCGATCCCAGGCGGCGAGTTCGTTGGATTGGTCGAGCATTTTTTGACTCCTTGAGAAAACTGGCGCGACTTAAGGTGTGTTGAAATTCAGGTCAGGCCGAGCCGAAAATGGCGGGTTTCGAGAACCGGAGCGGAGCGTACTTGAGTACGTAGCACCGGAAGCGCAGAACCCTGGCATTTGCAGGCCGGCATCACCTGAATATCGACACATCTTAGGCTACGTCCAGGCAGAGATATTTTAGATCGGTGAAGGCTTCGAGCCCGTGGCGCGAACCTTCGCGACCGATGCCGGACTGCTTGACGCCGCCGAACGGGATCGGCGCGCCGGTGATCTTGACGCGGTTGATGGCGACCATGCCGTAGTCGAGCGCGCGGCCCATGCGTTGCTGGCGGGCGCCGTTCTCGGTCACGACATAGGCGACGAGGCCATATTCGGTGGCGTTGGCGCGGGCGATCACCACGTCCTCGCTGTCGAATGGCGTCACGGCGGCGACCGGACCGAAGGTCTCCTCGCGCATGATCAGCGCCTCGTCGGTGACATCGGCCAGCAGCGTCGGCTGGTAGAACAGCGGCCCGGCCTGGTGCCGCTTGCCGCCGGTGAGGCAACGCGCGCCATTGGCGATAGCGTCGGCTACCTGTTCCTCGACCTTCTTGACGGCGCGCTCATGCATCAGCGGCCCGATGTCGATTTCCTGAGCAAGGCCGTTGCCGGTCCGCAGCGCCTCGATGCGCTTGGCGAAGGCGGCGCAGAAGCGCTCGTAGATTGGACGCTGGACATAGATACGGTTGGCGGCGAGGCAGTCCTGGCCCGAGGTGGCGAATTTGGCGTCGATGGCGATGCTCACCGCTTTGTCGAGATCGGCATCGGCAAAGACGATCAGCGGCGCATGGCCGCCAAGCTCCATCACCAGCCGCTTCATCGTCGGCGCACTTTGCGCGGCGATCAGCCGGCCGATCTCGGTCGAGCCGGTAAAACTCATGGCGCGGACGCGCGGATCTTCGCACATCCGGCCGACGATGGTCGAAGCCTTGCCGGTGATGATGTTGAAGACGCCGGCGGGCAGGCCGGCGCGTTCGCCGAGTTCGGCCAGCGCCAGCGCCGACAGCGGCGTCTCCGAGGAGGGATGCGCAACAATGGTGCAGCCGGCGGCAAGGGCGGCTGCCGCCTTGCGGGTCAGCATCGCCAACGGAAAATTCCACGGCGTGACGACACCGACGACACCGAGCGGCTCGCGCCGCACCATCATTTCCGCGTTCGGCAGATGGCTGGTGACGCTCTCGGCATTCAGGCGTTTTGCTTCTTCCGCATACCATTCGACGAAGGAAGCGGCATAGTCGATCTCGCCCAGCGACTCCTGCAGCGGCTTGCCCTGTTCCAGCGTCATCAGCAGAGCGAGGTCT
>NZ_RZRQ01000109.1:0-18323 GCF_003997785.1 Mesorhizobium sp. M7D.F.Ca.US.004.01.2.1
AGGCGAACAATGTTGATAGTCTCGTTCATGGCGTATCGCTCTCCTTGAGAGGTTCTGGCAGGCTTCATCACCCGCCTCGATACGTCGCCCTTCTCAAACCGTCATCACCCAGTTTCAGCCATAGCTCGTTCATTGCCGATGATCGCCCAGTCCTCCGACCAGTCGAACTGGAATGCTTCACCCGGATCGAACGCAAGCGGCACGAATGTCCCGCGCCCTGTCGT
Source organism: Mesorhizobium sp. M7D.F.Ca.US.004.01.2.1 (assembly GCF_003997785.1). Lineage (NCBI taxonomy): Bacteria > Pseudomonadati > Pseudomonadota > Alphaproteobacteria > Hyphomicrobiales > Phyllobacteriaceae > Mesorhizobium > Mesorhizobium sp. M7D.F.Ca.US.004.01.2.1. The sequence goes on from NZ_RZRQ01000109.1 coordinate 225, forward strand.
TTGCAACTCTCTCTGTAAATCGGCCTTCCACTCCCGAGCGAAAGCGGCAACACGACCATAAGACCCCTCATAGCCAAGGTTCATCAGGTCGGCATGCAACTGCTTCAGGGTGCGCTTCTGCTTGCGGTTCTTTTTGGCTTCTGTCTTCAGCCAGGCCGACAACCGGTCCGCAAACGGATCAAGCTTGCTCGGCCGGTCAGGCACTTTGAACTTCGGTTCCACGCCGCCCAGGCGCAGGTATTTGCGGATGGTATTCCGGGACAGGCCGGTCCTGCGGCCAATCTCCCGGATCGATAGATGCTCTCGTAAATGCCAGCGTCGGATCACGCTCAATAACGCCATGTCGATCACTCCGTAACCCCCGCTGAAAACAAGCAGGGCAAGGTTCAAACATGGGTCAATTCTCGATGGAAATATCCCGTGCTACCGGGTCAGTTCTCAGTGGAAATCAACACGCTGACGACGTGCTTGCTGGAAACTTCGGCTTTGAGGGCTCTGAACCGCTCAAAAGGGGAACGTTCAGAGCCTGCCCAAAGCCGGGGCAGCATCGCCTCCCGCCAGAACGCTTTTCCCAACCGGAAGCGGAGACGCGAGCGCTCTTTCAGCAGCGTTGGAAAGAACTCTGGGAAATAGCGGAATGAGGCTGGAATAATGTCGGCGACTGTATTGGTTTCATGAGCAATTACATACCCACCATCAAGCCGCGGTCTGTGTGCAACCCGGCCCGTTGTCATAGCAGGGACATGCCCAGTCTCGACAGGTGTGGTTCGCAGCAAAGTTTCGGAGACGATCAGCTGGGGAAAGGGAATTCCTATCGACCTCAACAGATGGCGTGACCACAGTCCCCCTGCCAGAACAACCGAGCTGCACCCGATCAATCCTTGTTCCGTGGTGACGCCGCCGATTTTGCCATTGAATGTCTCAAAGCCTCTGACGGCGCACTGGTCTATCAAAATCGCACCAGCGCGCTTGGCGCCTTGCAAGATTGCGCCTGTGGCAAGAGTGGGCTCGGCCCTGCCGTCCGTCTGGCAATATAGACCGCCTGCCTGGACAGTGGATGCGCCAGGCAGCAGCGTGGACAGGGCAGCTCCATCCAAACAGCGCAATCCCATCGGATCCGCCATGTCACCCAGTGACTTAATGCGAGCGTGAAACTGATCAAGTTGATTGGGGGAAGACGCGACCTCAACAATACCTGCGCGGCGGAAGCCAGTTTCGCCTTGGACTCGCGCATTCATGCCGGCCCAAAGGCTCAGGGCCTTTATGGACATTGGCAGTTCACGAATGTCGCGCCCAAGCTGCCGACACCAGCCAAGGTTCAACCCCGATTGCTCGCCCCCAAATCGACCTTTCTCGAACAGCACAACAGGAATACCGCGCTCCGCGAATTCCAGGGCAGCTATCGCCCCGACAATGCCGCCGCCAATAACAACGACTTCAGTGCGCGATGGCAGACCATCGAAGGGATGCCCGATCATCCCTCAAGACTTGATCACAACGTCAGGAGCGAGCTTCGAAAGCCGTGTTGCTCCGCTTGCTCCGATGATTACCGTTTCGCTGATTTCGAGTCCCCAGTCTCCACTCATCAGCGAGGGTATGAGATGGATGACCATGCCTTCCTGCAACAGACGGGTTTCCCCCGGCCGCAAACTGATGGTCTGTTCTCCCCAGGTCGGAGGATATTCGAGGCCTACCGCGTAACCAATTCGGGCATCCTTATCGACGCCTTGCCGGATGGCGACATCCCGCCAGAGGCGCTCCCCCTCCTCTCCGGTCATTCCTGCCTTGAGACCGTCCACCAGGGCGTCAAGGCCCTCGATCATTATGGAAGCGGCCCGCAAGAAGTCTTCAGGGGGCTTTCCCAGGTAGACTGTTCTAGCCAATGGAGCTGAATATCTGTGGCGATTCGCCGAAAATTCCAAACCTGTCGATGTGTTTGCTTCGTAGCGCGCGTCTGACCAGGACGTATGGTAGGTTTTTGAGAATTCTCGACCTGTGGGCATCATCAGCGGATGGGTCGAAAAACCGCCATACTCCTTGGTGCCCTTGGTGAGCGCGTAAAGGATTTCCGCAGCTGCGTCACTGCCGCGAAGACCAACCTGAATGGCCTCGTAAGCTGCGACAATACCCAAGTCGGTCAAAATTCCGGCTTGTCTTATGTACTCGAGTTCCGCCGGCGTCTTGACGGTCCTGACCCAATTCACAACCGAAGACGCGTCCGTGATGGTCGCATTTGGGAGCTCGGCCTGTAGAACCTCGACAGATCGCGGTTGCATGAAAAAGGTTTGCTTCTCCACGCCAATGCGTTTCGAGCCCAGGCCTCGTGAGGTGATCAGAGCCACGACCGCGTCAAATGGGTGCTTGTCTACAGCATCAACAAAACTATCCACGTAGTGGTGAACGTGGTCCTGATCCAGATACGTCAGTTCAAGGGCGCCACCAGTGTCCATGAACCGCCCTAACCAGTGAGGCTGGTCGTCGCTCAAGTCAACGATCACAGCTTGAATATTGCTGTACGAATTGACGTTGTAACCCGTCATGTAATCAATATTTGCCGGATTTGCGACGCATAATACATCTATACCAGCAGAGACCATTTGGCGTTTCACGCGGACAAGACGCTGTACGAATTCAGATTTTTCAAACGCTTTTGGCATGCGAACTCTCCTTGTTTCTGGAGTATAAAGCCGCTCACGCACTTACGAGAGTCTGGACGAGATCCATTAGGATTTGGGTGGACTTTTCGATATCGGCTCGCGTCACGAACTCGTCAGCCAAATGCGCCTGCTCGATCGAACCGGGTCCGCATATGACCGTGGAAAATCCTGCTTTCTGAAACTGACCAGCCTCGGTAACGCTCCCTTTGGCGCGGATAGCGTTGTCGCCTGTAAGTCGACGAAGTAGCGCTTCAGCAGGACTGCCGGAATCCAGATCGAAGGCGGGAATGTGGGCCTGAACCTCTATGTCGATACCGCATCCGGGCGAAATTCTATGCATACCAGGTAGGAGGTCCTCTTCGACGAGGCGTCGGTATGCAGCCAGGTGGTCTAGAGCGTTGTCATGCGGCGCACTGCGGATATCAGTCGTGAACACGCATCTTGAAGGGACAATGTTCGACGCGGTCCCGCCATTGATCAGGCCACAGTGAAACGTCGTAAACGGCGGATCCAGGACATCGCTTGGTGGCGTATTGGCGGCACAGTACGCTTGCCGATCATCGAGCCAGCCAATCAGTTTGGCCGCATAGGAGATTGCATTGACGCCACGATGGTTCAGGCTCGAATGAATAGACTGCCCACGCACGGTCGTGGTGAAGTCCAGACACCCTTTGTGGCTGCTAACGACCCTGTTCTGGGTTGGCTCCCCGACAACCACCGCCAGCGGCGTCGGCAGCGCCCTTGCCATCTCTTCGATCATGCTGGGCGCGCCGAGGCAGCCCAGTTCTTCGTCATAGGAGAATGCGAAATGGACAGGTCGCTTCAAGTTCGCCGCAGCCATGGTTGGAAGCAGGGACAGGGCGCAAGCCAGAAAGCCCTTCATGTCGCAGGTTCCGCGTCCGTAGAGTTTTCCGCTTCTCTCGGTCAGCTTGAAGGGATCACTCGTCCAGCTTTGGCCTTCGGTCGGCACGACATCGGTATGTCCAGAAAGAACAATGCCGCCCTCCACCATCGGGCCGATCGTTGCGTACAAGTTGGAGCGTGTGCCGTCAGGCGAATAGACTCTGTGGCAAACCGCCCCGTGGGTAGCGAGCAAATTTTCCAGGTACGCAATCAGCGCCAGATTCGAACTCCCGGCAATGCTGGGGAAGGCGATGATGTCGGAGAGAAGTTTTATCGCATCGCTGTCATTGGAATGCATGACATGTCCGTAATTCGCAGCGCAACATCACATCGGTGCGAGCGTGCACTGACAGGACGAGCCCTGAAGGCTTCTTTTGATGCCGTTGGACATGGTATCGTGCGTTACAAGTCCACAGACGCGGATTTCGATGCGCCTGTAGCCCTTGGATTGGGACGACCATCTGCCTCCGGCGGGTGGGGGGAGACTAAATCATGCACGCGAGCAATACAGACGGCTCTCCGCATCCTAGGTTTCCAATAGCGCAACTTCGCCCGTGAGCGGGCGCTAGGACCCGCAATGTGGTGGAAGCCCAAACAAGCCTAGCCTAGCAGATACCGGCGGCGATCGCTGGCACGTTCAGCCCTTGGGGCTGCTACCGTGGCAATACGGGAATAGGAGCCGATCGCGGGTGACGCCGCTGTACTTGCTACAATCCATGAGATGGCATTGTCACGGTGCGCTCCCAGTCCGCTTGGTTAGATCAGGCCACCTGCCGCAAGCGTGTGGTAAAGCCGCCGCCGGACTTGGCGCGGTCCTTTGCCGGCACGAACATGGTGCCGAGATAGAGGGCCAGCCCATCCGGATACTGGTGGTGCGAGCCCATGGCGGCGGCAACCAGTTCTTCCGGCGAGCGGCTGATCTCGGCCATCGAGCTTGCGCCCTCCAGCGAAAACCCGTCCTCGCCCTCGACCTTCAGGCGCACGACGGCCCGCTTGACGTCATCGATCGAGAATGTGTCGTCGAACAGGCGGATGAAGGGGCCGAGGGCGGCCGAGGCATTGTTGTCCTTGGCCTTTCCGAGCAGCAGCGCCGAACGCCCTTCGACATCGCGCAGATTGACGTCATTGCCGATAGTGGCGCCGACGATCCTGCCGCTCGAGGCGGCGATCATGGCGATCTCGGGCTCCGGATTGTTCCAGGTCGACACCGGGTGCAGGCCGACATCGGCGCCGAAGCCGACCGAGGCCATCGGCTGGCATTTGGTGAAGATCTCGGCATCGGGGCCGATGCCCACTTCAAGATATTGCGACCAGGCGCCGCGCGCGATGAGCTTGGCCTTGATCTCCATTGCTTCGGGCGAACCGGGCTTCAGCTTCGACAGATCGTGGCCGATCAGTCCGGCAATGTCGGCGCGGATGGCGTCGGCTTTTTCAGCCGAACCGCGCGCCTGTTCCTCGATCACCCGTTCCAGCAGGCTGACGACGAAGGTGACGCCCGAGGCCTTGACCGCCTGCAGGTCGACCGGGGAGAGCAGGTACGGTTTTGCCGGATCGCGCTTGGCCTCAAAACTGTTGGCGGCGATGTCATCGAGCGATCCGATCGGTCTGCCCTTGGCGGATAGCACATGGCCGGCAGGATCCGGCATCTCGCAGATGTCACGCACAGTCGGTGCCGCACGCGACGTGATGTCGAAAACCGTGCCGTCGCGGACCGTGACCACCAGGGGATGGGGCGCGGCCGGTGATCGAGCGCGGCCGAGGAAGACACCATCGTCATCAGGCAGAAAGATCATGTTCGTCACTACTCTCTCGTCATAGGGCAGGATGTTTCAACATTGTGGAGTGCCATGGTCTCTTCTTCAAGTCGGACAGGCCATGTCCCTGCGCCGAAGAACGCCGCCTAGCAACTCTCGATTCGGCGCTACAGTCCATCCCAGCGTAGACGCAAATGCGCGCTTGTCGATCTGCCCTGTTCCAGCGCGGTCAGGCCGCTGCCGTGATGGGCGTCCACGACATGTGAAACCGGTTCGAAACAGAAGAAATCGGCATCTCGTGCCGGCGAATAAAGGACGAAGACGTTCAGCGTCGACGATGCCTCGACCGTGACAATGATGGCGTCATCCGGCTGGGCGATCGACGCACGGCCGTCCCAGCCTTCAAACGCATTGTTGACCCAGGTGTCGGGAAGGGGCACAGCTTGCGAGAAATCCCAGTCCGGGCGGGAGGCGAGCGGCACAACCGCCGTCGGCAGATGGCGTTCGTCCTCCAGCCAGATCCTTGTCGCCGATGCCTGGAGCGAGGTGTGTGGGCTGCGCGGAAACCAGGGATGGAAGCCGAGCCCGTAGGGCAAGCACATGGCGGCGCGGTTCTCGACGGTCAGGGCCGCGGCCAGCGCGCCATCCTCCAGCGCGTAGCGGACACTTGCATGGTAGCGATAGGGCCCGATTGCACCGTTTTCCAAAACCAGCTCCATTTCAGTGCCGGTTCGTCGTGTCAGCCGCCACGGCCTTTGAAAACCGTCGCCATGGAGCGGGAACGGCTCGCCTTCGACATTGGGTTCGATCGCATGGTAGCGCCCTTCGAACTCGAAGCCCCCGCCGGAAATACGGTTCGACCATGGAATCAACAGTTGGGACCCGAACTTCAGCAGGCCCGTCGATGGCTTGATAACAGGCGTGGGCACCCGGCCGGGGCGCAGCGCGTCGTAGCGCAGGATGGCGGCGCCCTGGCGAGGGCTCACCACTAGGCTTGCGCGCCCGTCGGCAAGCTCGACCGCATCACTGTTTGTCATCGACGGAAAGCCACTTCTACCAGCCACCATCGACGCTGATGTTCTGGCCGCTGATCATGTCCGAGGCCGGGGAAACAATGAACAGCACGAGATCGGCGACGTGCCGCGGCTCGATGCGATGCTTCAAGCTCTGGTTGGTCAGAATCCAGTCGTTGTATTCCTGGAGCCGTTCCCCGAAAACGCGCTCCTCCGCCTCGGAAACGACAGCGCCCGGCGACACTGCGTTCACGGTAATGCCGTGCGGTCCCAATTCCCGCGCCAGCGACTTCGTGAGACCCAGCATGGCGCCCTTCGAGGCTACATAAGGCACGTAACCCTCCCAGCGGCCGTTCAGCGTCACCGAACAGAAATTGACGATCCTCCCGTGGCCCTTCTTCTTCATGCCAGGAGCGCAGGCGCGCGCCAGCGCGAAGGCAGCCGAGGAATTCACGCGGATCTGGTCCTCATATTCGGTAAGTGAAAAGTCCTCGAAGGGACGGTTGATGATAAGCGCCGCGTTGTTGATCAAAATGTCGATCGCGCCTTCTTCGTCGGCGAGCGCCCTGACCACCGCTTCGGCTTCGGCCAACTGGTTCAAGTCGCAGCCGATATAGACGATCGCACCCTTGCTTGCCGACGCCAATTCAGCGGCGATCCCAGGTCCTTCGACAGTCTCAGGGCGGTCAAGCAAAAGCACGCGAGCGCCGGCGCGAGCGAGTGCGGCAGCCTGGGCACGGCCGAGCGAACCCAGACCGCCCGTCAGCAGCGCAACTTTGCCGGAAAGGTTCGTCATCACCATTCCCCGCTTCTCAAAGCACGTTGTGGACTTCGTCGATGGAGGTTTCCTCGATGCGCTTGTCGAGCACGACCTCGCCGCGCGCCATCGCGACCACACGATCACAGCAGTCAAAAACGTGGTGCATGTTGTGGCTGATGAAGACGCCGGTGACACCCTGCTCCTTCAAGCCGCGAACAAAGCCGATCACCTTCTGCGTTTCCTTCACCGACAGATGGTTGGTCGGCTCGTCGAGGATCATCACCTTCGACTTGAAGTGCATGGCGCGCGCGATGGCGACGCCCTGCCGCTGGCCCCCTGACAGTTCGCCGACCAGCGCATCGGGCGAGCGCAGATGCAGATCGACATTGGCGATCGCCTTGATGCTTTCGCTGCCCATCTTCTTCTGGTCGAGGATGCCCACGCCGAACACGGAAAACCGCGTCGGTTCCCGCCCGATAAACAGGTTCCTGGCAATCGACATGGTGGGAACCATGGAATTGTATTGGTAGATGGTCTCGATACCGAGGTTCATCGCATCGCGCGGCCTGGCGATCCGCACCAGCTTGCCGTCGACCAGGATTTCGCCCTCATCGGCCGTTTGGACGCCGGACAGAATGTTGATGAGCGTCGATTTGCCGGCACCATTGTCGCCAATCAGCCCGAGCGCCTCGCCCCGCTTGAAGTCGAGGCTCACGCCCTTCAGCGCATGGACGCCCGAGTACCATTTGTGAAGATTGCGGACGGAGATGATCGCGTCGTCCATATCTCAATTCTCCATCTTGATCGCCTTGGCACGCTTGCGCATCCAGGCATTGGCGACGACGGCGAAGATGGTCAGGAAGCCGATCGCGAATTTGAACCAGTTCGCATCGACTTGCGAGAGCACAAGCCCGTTGTCGATAATGCGGATGAGGATCGTGCCGATGATGCCGCCTGCGACCGTACCGATGCCGCCTGCCAGCGAAGCGCCGCCGATGACCGCCGAGGCGACTGCCTGGAGTTCCAGACCCTCGCCGATGGAAGGCAGAGGAGAGCCGAGTCTCAGCACCTGCAACATGCCGGCGAAACCGGACAGCATCGAGCAAAGCATGAAGCATGCGAGTTTCACCCTTGCGGTCGGAATGCCCATCGAGGCGGCAGCGGGATGGAAGCCACCGGTGGCCTTTATCCAGTTGCCGAAATTGGTTCGGGAAAGCATCAGCGACGTCAGCACGGCAATTCCCACAAACCACAGGAACGACATGCGGAACATGTGGCCGGGACCGACAAACGAGGTGAACAGCCAGTTCGGCAGATCAGCGGGAAGCAGCGGTGGAAACCCGCCCGAAACGACGATCGTCAGCGACCGGGCTATGAACAGCATGCCAAGCGTGGTGATGAAGCTCGGAATCTCGAACCGGATCGTCACATAGCCGTTGATGAAGCCGATGACCGCGCAAACGCCAAGGCCGGTCAGCAACGCGAGCGGGAAAGGCACACCCTCGACCATGAGGACGGCCATGGACATCGGCATCAGCGCAAACACCGATCCAACCGACAGGTCGAACTCGCCGCTGATCATCAGGATCGTGACGCCGATGGCGACGAGGCCCGTTTCCGGCAGAATGCCGAGTATGCCACGAAGGTTGTCCTGGTTGAGGAACACGCCGTCCGAGCGGATCTCGAAAATCACCACCAGAAGCACCAGCAGGATCAGTCCAGCCAGTTCCGGTTTTTCCAGATAGGTCTTGAAGAGGCGTTTCAAGGCAGGCTCCAGGAATTGAGGCGAGGGACCACCCGGCGGCGCGGGCGCCGCCGGGTGAACACATGGCGCGTGTGGGCCTAGCGCAGACCTTGCGCGGAAAGCGCCATGATCGCATCAGCCTGGTCCGGGCGTACGATGCCCTGGCCCGTATCGATGTCGGAGGGTGCCAGGCCCACCTTCTTGTTCAGGTAGGCTTCCATCACTGGCATGAAGCCTTGCATGTAGGGCTGCTGGTCCACCAGGGCCTGCACATAGCCCTTCTGCATCTGCTGCAGGACTTCCGGCACCAGATCGAAGCCGCCAAGGAGGACCTTGCCGGGCGCGACACCGCGGTCCTGCAGGGACCGCGCAACGCCCGCGCACCAGAAGCCGGTGTCGAAATAGGCTGTGGTGTCGGGATGCGCGTTGAGATAGGCGCCGACACGATCGGACGTGACCGCAAGGTCCGTTCCGCTGTCGATCCGCTCCCATGAGACCTGGCGGTCGGGATGGGCGGCCTTGTACTCTTCCAGGAACTGCATCACGCCTGCGCCGCGACTTTCCGACCAGTTCTGGCCGGGTGCGGAAATGCCGACCAGAACCTTGATCGGCCCTTCTTTCGGGAAGCTCTCGGAAATCGCCTTGCCGAGCGAATAGCCCGCCGGCTTGAAACCTTGCCCTATGAAGGCCTGCCGGGCATTGCCCTTGGCGCCTTCCGTGTCATCGACATTGACCGCAATCACCAGGACGCCGGCGTCTCGCGCTTCCTTGATGACGTCGTCGAACGCCTTGTTGTCGACGATCGAGGTCAGCAAGGCATCCGGCTTGGCGGCAAGTGCTGCGCGCATGTTGGCGAGCTGCTGCTCGACCGAACCCTCGGTCTGCGTGAAGATCATGTTGCACTTGGCTTCGACCTTGCCGCAGGCATCGTCATAGCCCTTCTTCACCGCCTGCCAGAAGGTGTTCGAGGCCGACGAATGGTGCGTAAAGACGATGTTGAGCCCATCAGCGCTGGCGATGGAAGGCCCGGCGAACAGTGTCGTAGCGAGCAAAAGCGTTGCAGTCAGTCGTTTCATTACTATTCCTCCCGTTGAGTGTACTTCAGATGTCCGCCTTGTCGGAGACGCGGCGATGGACGGTGTAGGCCCGACCGAGGTCGGGATTGAGTTCCAGCCCGAGGCCCGGGCCGGGCGGCACGGTGATCATGCCGTCCTTGACTTCAGGCAGCGCGGTCACAAGGTCGCGATACCAGGTCCGGTAGAATGCCCTCACACTCTCCTGTACGAGTGCGTTGGGCGCGTTGAGAGACAAATGTGTGGACGCCGCCAGAACCACGGGCCCGGTGCAGTCGTGCGGGGCGACCGGCAGGTGCCAGGCCTCCGCCATCGCGGCGATCTTGCGTGCTTCCGAAAGTCCGCCGCACCAGGAAATGTCCAACATCACGATGCCTGCAGCGCCGGTCTCCAGCAGATCCCGGAATGCCCAGCGACTGCCCAAGGTTTCTGACGCCGAGATCGGCGCCGGGCTCGCTGCCTCATAGCGCTTGAGATCGCCGAGGCTGTCCATGCGGATCGGATCCTCGTGCCAGTATGTGCCATAAGGTGCGAGCGCCTTTGCGATCTTGATCGCGGGCAGGAGCTGCCACATCGAATGGAACTCGACCATGATGTCGATCCTGTCGCCGACCGCCCTGCGGATCTTCTCGAAAGGCTGCAACGCAGCCTTGAGGTCGGCGGCGCTGATATCCTGCCCCCTGCTTTTCTCGGCGGCATGGTCGAAGGGCCAGATCTTCATGGCCGTGATACCGTCTTCAAGGAGCTCCGCCGCCAATTCGTCGGCGCGGTGGAGAAACCCGTTCAGGTCGTCGTAGCCTTGCTTTGTGCCGAGACCATAGTTTGCGGTGGTCTGTCCCTTGCCGTCCTTGATGTATTCGGTGCCGGCGCAAGTGTTGTAGGTGCGGATGGACTGCCGTGAAAAGCCTCCAAGAAGCTGCGCTATCGGCTGGTTTGTCGCCTTGCCGAAAATGTCCCAGAGCGCGATGTCGAAGGCGGAATTGCCGCGAACCTCGACGCCACTCGAGCGGAAACCGAGATAGCCAACCAGATCCGCGGAAAGCAGATCGATCTGCAGGGGATCGCGGCCGATGACGCGTGGCGCAACATATTCGTGCAGGTATTCCGCGACCGTGCGCGCCATGAAGAATGTTTCGCCAAGGCCGGTGATGCCTTCGTCGGTGTGCACCTCGACCCAGAGCAGATTGGGTCGCTCTTCGATGCGAATGGTCTCGATCGCGCGGATTTTCATGCGATCCCCGCGTCGGTCAGCGCCTTGACGCTTTTGTCGAAATGCGCGGCCATGTGTTCGGCGGCAAGTTGCGGATTTCCCGCGATGATCGCCCGGGCAATATCTGCGTGCCCCTCGATCATCTTGATCTGATCTTCCACGGAGGCGCGTGTACGCCAGCCGATCACCCAGGTGCGTCGCGTGACCCCGCTGAAGGCGGTGATGATCAACGAGAACACCGGGTTGTGAGAGGCCCGCGCGATCGCCTCATGGAATGCGATGTCGTGCTCCATGACGATCTCGGGCGCATGATAGTTCTCGCGCATCAGTCGCGCGTATTCTTGTATTTCAGCCGCCTCGGCATCACTCCGCCGGAGTGCGGCGAGCGCCACCGTGCGCATTTCGATGGTGCGGCGAACATCATAAACCTGGTGGACGCTGATCTGTTCGGTGGTGACGCCGTGCTCGATCACCATCGACATGGCACCGATGTCGAGCTTGGCGACGCTGGCGCGCCGACCGGCGCTCATATCGATGAGGCGCATCGCCGACAGCGATCGAAACGCCTCCCGCACCACTGTCCGCGAGACGCTGAGCCTGCGGGTCATATCGGCTTCGCTGGGCAAGAGGTCGCCAGGGCCGAGGCCTTCAACGCGGATGTATTGGGTGATGGCCTGGATAGCGGCGCTGACCAGCCCGGGATTGGTCTCGTCCGGCATCATGCTACGATTGGCCACCATTTGCCCTCAACCTGTATGACATGTTTTCTTGAAATGCCTATATCTTTGTGAAATGCTGTCTGTCAAGTGAAGTCAATAAGCGCGACAAACGAGGCAATTCATGGATAGCGGAGAGATGCAGGCGATTTTCGTGTTCGATGCCCGGGATGTCGTCGGCGAGAGCCTGATCTGGGACGAAAACAGGAAAACACTGATCTGGGTGGATATTATCGGGCGGCGTATCCACCAGCTCGATCCGGACACTCTCGATCACCGGAGCTGGCAAGCACCGGACCTCGCAACCTCGATCGGCCTGTGCCGGAACGGTGGCGCAATCGTCGGGCTGCGAAAAGATGTGGCGCTGTGGGATTTCGGGGAAACCTTCAGGACCATCGCGACGATCGAACCGGATAGCCCGGACACACGGTTGAATGAGGGCGTGGTCGCCCCAGACGGCTCATTGTGGGTCGGAACCATGGAAAACAATATCGGCCCGGACGATCTTCCGCGCGATATCTCGCGAGATGCGGGGCAGATCTATCGCGTCGACACGACCGGCATTGTGGAGGCGCTCAGCGCCGATCGTTTCGGCATCACCAACACCATGATCTGGACGGCGGATGATACTTTCATCACGGCGGATACGACGAAGAACCAGATATTCCGCTATCGCTGGGATAGGGTGCAATCGCGAATAACCGACAGGCGACTTTTCTTCTCGGGTTTTCCGCGCGGTCTGCCAGATGGGTCGTGCATGGATGCGGAGGGCTATGTCTGGAATTGCCGCGTTGCGGGCGGCGGCTGCCTCGTCCGCATTTCTCCGGGTGGAGTTCTCGACAAGGTCGTGGACCTGCCCTGCAGCTGGCCTACGAGTTGCGCTTTTGGTGGCGAGAATTTCGATACTCTCTTCGTCACGTCGGCGCGATTTACCATGAGCAGGGGACACTTGCAGGCAAATCCGCAAGAGGGCGGATTGTTCGCGGTGCGGACAGGCGTTCGGGGCATGCCGACCAACCGGTTCGGATGAGATAGCTCTACCCAACTATCCCAAGACGGCAACTTGCCGGATCCTGCGGCGGCAATCTCCACAATTCCGGGCAAGGACTCGCGCGTCCATACGGCAGGAGGAGCGTTGTTTTATCCGACGCTACTCGCTGTGCCGGGAAACCCCCTCGGGCTCCGATCTGTGAGCCGCCGGATCAAAACCCACTTTCAAAATAGTGAAATCACATCTAGGATTTTCATTTTGCCAATGAATCCTAGGTGACCCTTGCCCGCACCATTCTCCGATCCGATCTGGCACAAGCCGCAGGCGACTTCCAAGTTTCAATCGCTTTTTCCTAGCGGCGAAAAGGCCGATGTCGTCATTGTCGGCGGCGGCATTATGGGCCTGTCGACGGCTTTGCATGCCGCCGGGCTTGGCATGTCGGTGCAGGTGCTGGAGGCTGGCGAGATCGGCCAGGGCGCATCGGGCCTCAATGGCGGCCAGGTCATTCCCGGCCTGAAATATGATCCGGAATGGCTGCTGGAGCATTTTGGTCCGGAGCGCGGCGAGGCGCTCGTCAATTTCGCGGCGTCGACGGCCGATGCGGTGTTCGAACTGATCCGCGACGAGAAGCTGGCGGTGCCGTTCGTTCGCAATGGCTGGATCCAGGCGGCGCACACCGAGGTTGCGCTGAAGGCGGGGGCGAACCGCGACCGGCAATGGCGGGCGCGCGGCGCCGATGTTCAGCTTCTGAGCGCGGCGGAGATCGCAGCCAAGACCAGTGCACAGGGCTATCTCGGCGGCTGGCTCGACCGCCGCGCCGGTGTCATCGATCCGCTCGCTTACACGTCGGAACTCGCCCGTGTCGCGGCCGCGGCTGGGGTGAGGATAGCCGAGCGCCAAAAAGTCGTGCGGCTCACCAATGCCGCCGGCATTTGGCGAATTTCGACCGAAAACGGCCCGGAATTGCAGGCAGAGGCAGTCGTGCTGGCGACCAATGCCTATACGGATGGTCTGATCCCCGGTCTCGCCCAGACGATCGTGCCGCTGCATTCCTTTCAGATCGCCACGGAGCCGCTGTCGCCCAATCTGGCGGCCACGATCCTGCCGGAAGGGCAGGCGGTGTCGGATTCCCGTCGCATCCTCGTCTACTACCGCAAGAGCGCCGACGGCCGGCTGGTGCTTGGCGGACGGGGCCGCATGGCGCTGCCGACGAGCGCTGGCGACTGGGCGCATCTCGAGCGTGCACTGGTACGGCTCTATCCCATGCTGTCCGGCGTCCCCATCGAGAGGCGCTGGTTCGGCCGGGTGGCGATGACGCCGGACCACCTGCCGCACATCCATGAGCCCGAGCAGGGCCTGCTCGCCGTGGTCGGTTGCCAGGGCCGTGGTGTCGGCCTGATGACCGCGCTTGGCGAGCGCATCGCCGGCTATCTCCAAAGTGGCGACGCCAGGCAATTGCCCTTCCCGATCTCGCCGATCCGGCCGATCCCGTTTCACGCCTTCCGCCAGGTCGGCGTCGCCGCGACCATCGCCTGGTATCGCCTGCTCGATGCGCTGGAGCGCTGACCACGGCAATTCATCTCCATGGGATTCCGTTAGGGGATTCTGCTTGACAGTTTCATGAATATGAAAAACTCTAGGCTAATTTCAAATTTCCGATAGGCAGGTCGATGTCGACCCTAGTTGCAACATCAGCGCCAGAGGCCCGGTCTTCTCAGGGCTTCCGGGTCGCCATGCTGCTGCCGGGCGCTCTGGTCACTTTCCTGCTGATCCTGTTTGCCCTTGGTCTCGTGCTTTTGCTCGCCTTCCGCACCAATGACGGTTCGCTGCTCGGCGCCGGTTTCACCGTGGCGAATTTTGTCACGGTCGTGTCCGATCCGCTGTACTGGACGGTGACGCTGCGCTCGCTGGTCATTGCCGCCTTGGTCACGCTGGCGACCGTCGTTACTGCCTATCCCGTCGCCTACTACCTTGCCTTCCACGCCGGCCGGCGGCGCGGGCTATTGCTGTTCCTGGTGACGCTGCCGTTCTGGACCAGCTATCTCCTGCGCGTTTTCGCCTGGAAGATCGTGCTCGCCTACAATGGCGTGCTGAACTCGGCGCTGATCGAAAGCGGCATCTGGTCCGAGCCGACATTGGCTTTTCTCAACACGCCGGCCGCCGTTGTCGTCACGCTGGCGCACGCCTACGCGCCGTTTGCCATCCTGCCGATCTATGTGGCGCTGGACACCATACCGAAATCGCTGGTCGAGGCCGCTTCCGATCTTGGCGCGCGGCCATTCACCTCTTTCCGCCGTGTCGTGCTGCCCAATTCGATGCCGGGCGTGCTGGCGGCAGCCCTCGTCGTCTTCGTGCCGACGGTCGGCGATTATGTCACGCCGGCTCTCGTCGGCGGTCCGGCCAGCACTATGATCGGCACACTGATCCAGGCTGAGTTCGGCAAGGCCAATGACTGGCCGTTTGGCGCAGCACTCTCCGTCGCCGTTATGCTGGTCATCCTGTGCGTGGTGCTGGTCGCGCGCTTCGCCGACCGCAGATTCGGCAGCCGCACATGAGCGAGGGGCGGCACACACAGCGAGGCGGCGGCTGGCTTGGCGCTTACGTCATTGCCTATCTGGTCTTTCTCTATCTGCCGGTCCTGCTGATCCCGCTGTTTTCCTTCAACAACTCGATCCAGGCAGCGTTTCCGCTGCAAGGCTTTACCGTGCAATGGTACGCGACTTTGTTCGGCAATTCGGCGCTGACCAATGCGCTCTTGAACAGCCTCGTCATCGGCGCCATTGCCGCCACAGGTGCTACGCTCTGCGGCATCACCGTGTCCTACATGGACCTCTATGGCCGCTCGCCGCTGGCCGCCACCATCAGCGCCATCGCCCGGCTGCCGATCCTGATCCCAGGTGTCATCGTCGGCATATCGTTGCTGATCCTCATCAACCTCATCGGTCTCGGGCCATCGCGCATTGCCATCGTTCTTGGCCACATATTGGTCGCGCTGCCGACGACCGTGGTGATCATGCGCAGCCGCTTCGCCGCCATCCCGAAGACCATTCGCGAGGCGGCTCTCGATCTCGGTGCCTCCGACTGGACGACCTTCCGGCGGGTCATGCTGCCGCTCAGCCTGCCGGCCATCGTTTCGGCCTTCATGCTGGCCTTCCTGATCTCCTTCGACGAATTCATCGTCGTCTTCTTCCTGGCCGGCACCGAGCCGACGCTGCCGCTCTACATCTGGAGCCAGCTGCGTTTTCCAAAGTCGCTGCCGACGGTCATGGCGCTGGGCACGTCGATCCTGGCGGTGTCCTTTGTCATCGCCGCAGCAGCCGAAATCCTGCGCCATCGCGGCCTGTCCGCCACGGCGCCAAGACCCGCGAATCCATCACAACCAAAACAAACCAAGAGAGGAGAACTGCAATGGCATTCGACCTGAAATCTGGCGACCTGATATCCGGAAAAGTGGCCCGGGCCGGACTGGCCGCCCTGGCATTGGCGCTGTCGTCGACCGTCGCTTTCGCCGGCGACAAGCTGCAGTATTTCACCTGGTCGGGCTATGAACTGCCCGATTTCAACAAGAGCTTCCTCGCCGCGCACCCCGATGGCGTCGAGGCCTCGATCTTCGGCGACGACGATGACGCCTTCACCAAGGTCAAGGCCGGCTTCCGCCCCGACATTGCGCATCCCTGCTATGACAAGGTGGCGCGCTGGAACAAGGAAGGCCTGCTGCAGCCGATCGACACCAAGCGCATCAAGAACTGGGATTCGATCTTCCCTGTGTTCAAGAACCTGCCCGACCTGCAGGCCGGCGACGGCAAGGTCTGGATGGTACCGTGGGACTGGGGCAACACCTCGATCCTCTACCGCACCGATCTGGTGAAGAACCCGGAAGCGAGCTGGAACCTTCTGTGGGACAAGCAGTATGCAGGCCGCATGGCGACCATCGACGCGGTGCATGACACGCCGATCGTTGCCGCGCTTCTGGCCGGCGTAAATCCGTTCGACATGACGCCCGCCGAGATGGACAAGGTGGCCGAGAAGCTGCGCGAGCAGCGCCCGCTGCTCTCCAACTACACCACCGACATGACCTCCGTCGAACAGGCGCTGGCCAGCGGCCAATTGGTCGCCGCCATGACCTGGAACGCGTCCGCCACCTCGCTGAAGAAGCAGGGAGTGCCGGTCGAGTTCATGAAGCCGAAGGAAGGCATGCTGACCTGGGCCTGCGGCTTCGTCATGCTCAAGGACGCCAAGAACGTCGATCTCGCCTATGACTTCATCAACAGCCGCCTGGACGCCGACTCCGGCAAATACCTGATCGAGGCCTATGGCTATGGCAGCTCGCTGAGTTCCGCCTTTGCCACCGTGCCGAAGGAAGAGCTGGAGAAATTGCAGCTGCCGTCCGACCCGGAAGTGATGCTGAAGACCACCATCTTCACCGGCCCGATGAAACAGAATGACGACCTCGCCAAGATGTTCGAAAAGGTCAAGGCAGGCGGCTGAACCTTAGAGCACCGCGCGGCGTTAGCCGCGTGGTGTCACCCGAGACACTGCAAACGAGGTCGGGAATTGATGGACATGCTGGACGAGGCGGCTGAGAAGCCGAAAGACGATGCCGACATTCGCGTCGGCCGGCGCGTGCGGGCGCTGCGGCTGGAGCGCAATCTGTCGCTGGCCGATCTTGCCGCAAAAGCTGGCGTGTCGATCGGGGCACTGAGCCAGATCGAGCGCGGCATGTCCTCGCTGCGCGTCAAGGTGATCTGGCCGCTCGCCGCCGCCCTCGACATCGAGCCGTCGGCGCTGATCGCCGACGGCAACGATGCGGCCAACGATCTCTATTGCGTGCGTGCCGACAAGCGGCGGCAAATCCCGGTGAAATCGGAAGGCATTGCCAAGGCGCTGCTGTCGCCGCCGGGCGCGACGCTGACCGGCATGCTGGTGACGGTGGAAGCCCGCGGCGGCACCGCCGAGGCCTATGCGCATGCCGGCCATGAATTCGGCTTCGTGCTGGCCGGCGAGGTCGAACTGGTGGTGGATTCGACAAAATATGTGCTGAAGGCCGGCGACAGTTTTGCGTTCAAGAGCACGCTTTTGCATGCCTTCCGCAATCCGGGCGCAGAGCGCTGCCAGATCCTCTGGGTCAACACTACGAAGCCGTCCGAGGTTCGCGATGGCGCCTGATTCCCTTGTGCGGCTGCAGGCGGTGTCGAAGATTTTTCCCGGCGGCATCGTCGGGCTCGACGCTGTCGATCTCGACATTATCAGCGGTGAATTCATCACGCTGCTCGGGCCC
>NZ_RZRQ01000010.1:0-46074 GCF_003997785.1 Mesorhizobium sp. M7D.F.Ca.US.004.01.2.1
GCGCCACCGCCTCGACATGCGGCGACCACAGGAACTGGTCGATCGGCGTCACGCTTTTCAAGGTGTAACCGCCGTCGATGAGGATGCGCAGGTCGCGAGCCAGCGTCACCGGATTGCAGGACACCGCGGCAACATACGGCACATCCGAGCGGGCGATCTGCTTCGACTGGTCTTCGGCGCCCGCGCGCGGCGGATCGAACACCACGCCATCGAAGGCATTCAATTCCTTGAACGTCAGCGGCCGGCGGAACAGGTCGCGGCGTTCGCCCGTCACCCGCTTCAGGCCGGTGGCGAAGCGCGATCCCCGGTCGAGCGCCGAAAGGGCTGCCGCATCACCCTCCACCGCATGGACCTCCGATTTCATTGCCAGCCGCAACGCAAAGCTGCCGCAACCGGCGAAAAGATCCGCCACCTTCTTGGCACGCTTCAGATGTCCGCCGACAATATCGGCCATCGCCTGTTCTGCAGCCTCGGTTGCCTGCAAGAAGGCGCCCGGCGGAATGGCAACGGCCACGCCGCCGAACGTGACCACCGGCTTTTTGGGTTCGATGACGATCTCGTCGTCGATCGAAAGCCGGGCAAATCCCTGGGCCATGACGAAGTTGGAGGTGACCCGACGCTGGTTCTCACCCAACTTGCCTGACTCATAGACCGCGACATCGAGCCCCGAACCGGTCACAGTGACCGCCATGCGGAACGATTTGGTGGTGGCGCAGACCAATTCGGCGAGTGCCTTCAGGCGATCGAGCGCGGCGACGATCTCCGGCAGCGAGATCGGGCATTCCTCGATCGAGATGATCTCCGGCGACAAATGGCGATGGAAGCCGAGCAGCATGCCTGTATCGGTGCGCCGGGCGGCAAGCACGACACGTCGCCGCGTGTGCGGCGCGCAGGCGACCAGTTCGCCGATCGCGCAATCGATGCCTTTGCCCTTCAGGGTGTGCGCCACCTTTTCGCGTTTCCACTGGCGATAGGCTTCGGCTTCGAAATGCTGGAGCGCGCAACCGCCGCATTCGGTGAAATGGCGGCAGGCGGGATCGATGCGCAGCTGCGAGGCTTCCAGCACCGCCATCAGCATGGCGCGATCCCTTTCGCGCGCGGCGGTGACCGTTTCGCCGGGCAATGTAAAGGGAATGAACAGATCGCCTGTCTCGGTCTCGGCGATGCCGTCGCCCTGGGCGCCGAGTTTCCTGATGCTGAAGCGCGCGCTCATCGGTCCTTGATCCCACCGAGCAGGAATTCGCGATTGCCGTCGCCGCCCTCGATCGGCGACAAATGCAGCCCGAGCGAGCGCCAGCCGGGAACGGCGTCCAGCCAATCCTGCAGCAGGCCGGCGACACGGGAGGCGTCGTAGGGATCTTTCAACAGACCACCCTTGCCGATCGCTTCGCGACCAGCCTCGAATTGCGGCTTGACCAGAAACATGGCCTTGGCGCCAGCCTTCGCAAGGCCAAGCGCCGGTGGCATCGCCAGTTTCAGCGAAATGAAGCTGACATCGGATACGATGAAATCCGGAATACGACCGCCAAGATCGGCGGCTGTGAGATCGCGGGCGTTCAGACCCTCGATCACCGTCACACGCGGATCTCCTCCGACATCAGGGTGCAGCTGACCATGCCCCACATCGATCGCGGTAACATGAGCAGCGCCACGCTCCAGCAGAACCTGGGTAAAGCCGCCGGTCGAGGCGCCGACGTCGAGCGCCTCGCAGCCGGCAGGATCGAGGCCGAAATGGTCGAGCCCACCGATCAGCTTGAGTGCCGCGCGCGACACATAGCCTTGCGCCGGATCATCGACGGCAATCAGGCATTGCGGCAAAACACTCTGGCCGGGCTTGCGGGCAAGGACACCGTCGACCGTCACCGTGCCGCGTTCGACCGCGTCGCGGGCACGCGAGCGGCTGACAAACAGCCCGCGCTGGACGAGCAGGTCGTCGAGCCGCTGGCGGGTGCTGGCTGGCAGAGGCGAATTCATCGGCCTTCATGGCGAAAGCCGACGACGATGGCAAGGGCGCCAACCGGGCATTGAGGGAGGCATTCGTTTCCCACTCCAACCATCATCCTAGCAATATTGGGCTTTGAGACGATGGCGGTTAGTTCTGTCACGCTTCCATCCTTTGAAAATCCGTGCGCTACACTCGTTGAAACGGGTGGTTGCCGAAGCACGAGGCGTCGCCGTTTGCAGACCACTGTCCCGAATTCCAGAAATCTCATGGATCGTTAACCTATTTTCGTCGCATTTGCTTGAGGACTAAATGTTATGACTGCGACAGCCCGCAAAACAGGGTGAAGAGGCGTCAACCTTGGAAATGGCCAACGATATCGTCTACAAGGTGCTTGATCGGATTTCCGGCGCCGGCCTGCTGGCGACCGGACTTCTGTTGCTGACCGCTTTGGTCAGCGCCCTCGTCGCCTATTGGCGCACGGTCGAGAAAAAGAGCTGGAAGGAATTCTTCGAGTTCGCGATCCCGCACGAGGTGATCACTCATCCCTCGGCAAGGGCCGATCTTTTGTTCTGGGTGACGAGGAAGGCCCTCATGCCATTCCTCATGCTGCCTGCCGGCATCGTCTTCGTCAGCGCCGTCGGCTATGCGACGAACTGGCTGCTCTCGACGCTCCTGGCGATCCAGCCGCCCCTGATCGAGGGCCCGGCAGGCCCGGTGACGGTGACGATCTTCACCATCACCATGCTGCTCGCCTACGACATTTCGTACTATCTCTATCACGTCGCCCAGCACCGCTATCCGGTGCTCTGGGAACTGCACAAGGTGCACCATTCGGCTGAGGTGATGGTCGGCATCACCAAGGATCGCGTCCACCCGCTCGACGAATTGATGAACCGCGCTTGGGACGGTGTCATTCCCGGCATCTGCTTTGGCATCTGGTCGCTGGTGTCGCTGAACCTCGTTGAACTGACGGTCTTCGGCGTCAACGTTTACATCATACGTAACATCCTGATGATGGATTTCGTCAGGCACACGCATTTCAAGATCTCGTTCGGGCCGCTGAACAACCTGATCCTGTGCCCGCACTGGCATCAGTTGCACCACAGCACGGACCCGCGCCACTACGACAAGAACTTCGGGCTGCTCTTCTCGTTCTGGGATCGGCTCTTCGGAACTCTATGCGTTCCCAGACCCGACGAGGACTTCAAATTCGGGTTGATCGAACGCAACGTGCGCGACTATCAGTCGCTCGCAGGGCTCTATATCATGCCGCTGAAGCGGATGTGGTGGCAGATCGCCAGACACTTCCGAACCGGCAAGCCCGAGCCACAGCAATCGTCGCAAAGGGCCAAGCCTTGAACGGGCCTGTCGTGTGCCGGCTGCCGCGAACGCACCGGATCGAAGTCGCAACTTCGGATGCACGCGTGGCAGAAATCGCGCCCGCCTGGGCGGCGCTCTGGCAACGCGCCGGCGGCCTCGTTTTCCAGCATCCGGACTGGATCTCGGCGTGGTGGCGCACGACGCCGCATCAGGATCGGCGTGGCCTCAGGATCGGGTTGGTCTGGAGCGACGAGCGGCTCGTGGCCGTCATTGCGCTCGCGACCTTCAGACGCTCGGGTATCCGCGTCCTGGAATGGGCGGCGAAGGACCACTGCGATTATGGCGATGTCCTGCTTGCCCCGGATTGCGACCCGCAGATCCTGCGGCAGCTCTGGCAACGCATCCTCGACGACGGCGGCTTCGACCTTGTCTATCTGAATCGTCTTTTGCCCGATGCCCGATTGCCGGCCCTGCTCGGTCCCGCCGCCCCAGGCCGCGGTACGATCTTGCAGCCAAATCACCGCAGCGAGGTCAGCTATCGTGTCGCTGGCGCCTGGCCAGGCGGCGCGCAATGGTTCGAAAGCCAATCGAAAAAAGCCCGGCAAAACTATCGCCGTGGCCGCAAATTCATGGAGGAAGGCGGCGCGCTGCGCTTCCGCCTGATGGAAGCGCACGAAGCCCGCGAGCCGGTGCTTGAGCGCGTCGCGGCGCTGAAGCGGCTATGGTTGGCAAAGCACGGCCGCGTTTCGGACCTCTTCGACGAAGGCTCCACCGCTCTGGCAGCACTGGTGTCCGTGCTGGCCGGGCTCGGATTGCTGCGCATCTTCGTGCTCGAACGCGAAAACGAGATCATCGCCATCTCGATCAATTTCGAGCAGCATGGAACGATGATGGCTTTCGTCACAACCTATGACCCGGCCTTCGAGCGTGCCTCGCCGGGCATGGTCCTGATGATGGATTACATCCAGTGGTCGCTTGACCGGGGCTTGACCACGGTCGACTTTCTCTGCGGTGGCGAAGATTTCAAGCGCCGCTTTGCGACGCATTCGGTGACCTTATCGTCGGTGATGGGTGGGCGAAGCCTGCCCGGACGCCTCGCCGCCTTGGCCGACCGCGCCCGCCATGCCACGAAATCCTGGCGCTCCGAGAAACCATCGAAACAAGCGGAGCTGGCGGAGGAGTAAGATTGCCATCGCCTGCATGACGGCGAGCACAATGAAAAGGTCGGGCACAAACCGATCCGATCATACCCTCTTAAGCTTAGGCCTACTGGCCTCTAATCTAGAAAATGGTTCGCGAAACCTGGCGCTCGACGGCTGGGGACAACCCGTCGTCACGATCCCCAGAAGCTTGCTCACGTGAAGGCTCGGTCGCAACCGCAGGCGCGGAGACAGGGTCCGGCAGGACCACCAATTGCGGCACCTGCTTGTAGGAAAAACCGCCGCGGATGTCGCCCATCTTGCCGGCGACGATGCCCACCGCCGCCTTTTCGAGGCTGCGATCATAGCGCGTTTCGGCGACGGCCGGCGCGACGAGGACGGCGCAAAGCGCTACGCCGCACAGAAGCGTTTTCATTGTTGTTGTCTCCCTGCCTGGCCAATGATCTAGCAGGGCGCCGTTGAAAAACGGCCAAGAGACACGGTAAGCGAAAAGCCAAACGTCAGCGTAAACAATGCCTTAAGATCGTTGGCCGGCAAACTGATTCAAGTCTTTGAGACTTTGATTCAGGCGCGCTGGGCGCGGGTGCTGTGCCCGAGCGCGACGAAGACCGTGCGCACGATGCCGGCTGCGTCGAGCCCGGCATCGGCATACATCTTCTCGGGCTTGGCGTGGTCGGTGAACGCGTCGGGCAACACCAGCGGGCGCACCTTCAGGCCGCTTTCCAGCAGGCCTTCGTGGGCGAGGAACTGCAGCACATGGCTGGCAAAGCCGCCGACGGCGCCCTCTTCCACTGTTACCAGAACCTCATGCGAGCGGGCCAGCCGCCGGATCAGATCTTCGTCGAGCGGCTTGGCGAAACGGGCATCGGCGACCGTGGTGGAGAGCCCCGCAGCGCCAAGCTCCTCAGCGGCGATCAGACAATCCTGCAGCCGCGTGCCGAAGGACAGCAATGCGACCTTGGTGCCCTCCTTGACGATGCGGCCCTTGCCGATTTCGAGAACCGAGCCACGTTCCGGCATGTCGACGCCGACGCCATTGCCGCGCGGATAGCGGAAGGCAATCGGGCCTTCATCATAGCTCGCCGCGGTGCGCACCATGTGGCGCAGCTCCGCCTCGTCGGCCGCCGCCATGACGACGAAACCCGGCAAGGTCGCCAGGAAGGTGGTGTCGAAGGCGCCGCAATGGGTCGCGCCATCGGCACCGACGAAGCCGGCCCGGTCGATGGGAAAGCGCACCGGCAATTTCTGGATGGCGACGTCGTGGACGACCTGGTCGTAGGCGCGCTGCAGGAAGGTCGAATAGATCGCGGCGAACGGCTTGTAGCCTTCGGTGGCAAGGCCGGCGGCGAAGGTCACAGCGTGCTGTTCGGCGATGCCGACATCGAATATCCGCGACGGAAACGCTTCGCCGAACAGGTCGAGGCCGGTGCCGCTCGGCATGGCGGCGGTGACGGCGACGATACGGTCGTCCTCACGGCCTTCCTGAACCAGGCTTTCGGCGAATACCTTGGTGTAGGCCGGTGCGTTGGCCGGCGCCTTGGCCTGCGCGCCGGTGATGACGTCGAACTTGTTGACGCCGTGATACTTGTCGGCGGCGGCCTCCGCCGGCGCGTAGCCCTTGCCCTTCTGGGTCACGACATGGATCAGCACCGGGCCTTCGCCATTGTCGCGGACATTTTTCAGGACCGGGATCAGATGCTCGAGATTGTGACCGTCGATCGGGCCGATGTGGTAGAAACCGAGCTCCTCGAACAGCGTGCCGCCGGTGACGTAGCCGCGAGCATGCTCGACCGCCCTTGTAATCGCACGATCCGCCCGCTTGCCGAGATAGGATGTCAGTTTCTTGCCGAAATCGCGCAGGCCGATATAGGCCTTGCCCGAGGCCAGACGCGCCAGATAGGCGCTCATCGCGCCGGTCGGCGGCGCGATCGACATGTCGTTGTCATTGAGGATGACGATCAGCCGTGCATCGAGCGCGCCGGCATTGTTCATCGCCTCATAGGCCATGCCGGCAGACATGGCGCCGTCGCCGATGACGGCGATGACATTGTTGCGGCCGCCGGAGAGGTCACGAGCAGCGGCCATGCCGAGGCCGGCCGAGATCGATGTCGAGGAGTGGGCGGCGCCGAAGGGATCGTACTCGCTCTCGGCGCGGCGGGTGAAGCCGGACAGGCCGCCTTCCTGGCGCAGTGTGCGGATGCGGTCGCGGCGGCCGGTCAGGATCTTGTGCGGATAGGCCTGGTGGCCGACATCCCAGATCAGCCGGTCATCGGGGGTGTTGAAGACATAGTGCAGTGCCACCGTCAGCTCGACCACGCCGAGGCCGGCGCCAAGGTGGCCGCCGGTGCGGGAAACAGCATCGATCAGCTCTGTGCGAAGCTCGGATACGAGTTGCGGCAGCTCGCTTTCGGCAAGCGTGCGCAGGTCGGCCGGGATGCGGACCTTGTCGAGAAGCGGCGTATGCGGCGTTGCGTTCACGGTGCTCAGGCTTTCGGTTGATGGGCGAAATAGGCCGCCGGCCGGCGAAAGTAAATGCGTGTCAGTGACGCGGTCGTGAGCCTGTCTGTTTGTTGGGCATGATCTCTGGATAAACGGAAACCGTTTGTCCGGGAAAACCGGTTCCCACTTTTCGGGATCATGCCCTAGCTCTCAGGCAGCGGGATAAACTCTTCCTCATCGCCGGGAACGATATCGAAGCGGCCCGTCTTCCATTCCTGCTTGGCCTGTTCGATGCGTTCCTTGGACGACGAGACGAAATTCCACCAGATGTAACGCTGCGAGCCGAGCGAGGCGCCGCCAAACAGCATGAAATGCGCGCCGGTGTCCGACGACACGACGATCTCGTCGCCTGGCCGAAACACCAGCAGCCGTTCCGCCGGAAAGACGTCACCTGATATCGAGA
Source organism: Mesorhizobium sp. M7D.F.Ca.US.004.01.2.1 (assembly GCF_003997785.1). NCBI lineage: Bacteria > Pseudomonadati > Pseudomonadota > Alphaproteobacteria > Hyphomicrobiales > Phyllobacteriaceae > Mesorhizobium > Mesorhizobium sp. M7D.F.Ca.US.004.01.2.1. The sequence goes on from NZ_RZRQ01000010.1 coordinate 7,328, forward strand.
CCTCGCCTTCCAGCGTGTAGATGGCTCGTTCTTCCGCATCGGCCGGGATTTTCACACTGGCGCCGGGCACCAGGCGCAGGTCGGCATAGAGCGTCTCGGAGTCGGCCCGCACCGGGGACCGCAATCCCTGGAAATCACCAATGACGATGCGCCCGCTGACGCCCTCGGCGTCGATCTCGGGAAGCCTGAGCGCTGCGGTGTTCTCGAAAACCGGGGCCACTTCTTCCTTGCCGTCCGGCAGCGCCAGCCATGTCTGCAGGCCGGAGATCGACATCGGCGCGCCGCGCAATTCTTCGGGGGTGCGCTCCGAATGAACGATGCCGCGGCCGGCGGTCATCAAATTCACGTCGCCGGGCTGGATGACCATTTCGGTGCCGAGTGAATCGCGATGCCTGATCTTGCCGTCGAACAAATAGGTGACCGTCGACAGGCCTATATGCGGATGCGGACGGACATCGAGCGCCTGGCCGGCGCGCAGGATCGCCGGGCCCATGCGATCGAAGAAGATGAAAGGCCCGACCAGCCGCCTCTTGGCGGTCGGCAGAGCGCGGCGCACCTGGAAACCACCAATATCCTTGGCGTTGGGAATGACCATCAATTCGATCTGGTCGCTGGCGAAGGCATCGCCGGCCTGTGGGTCGTTTCCGGGGAAGAAGCTCACGAGATGATCTCCTTGTCAGCGGACAATGCCCGCTTGGCCGCGTCAGGCAAAGCGGATCGCCGCCTTTGCCCGCAGTTTGGCCGCCACCTCTTCGCGATTGCGAGGATGCTGATGGGTTTCCAAGGAATCGAGCAGTTCGCGCGCCGAGGCGGCAATGGCCTCGACCGCGTGGTCGAAGGCATGCTGGTTCTGCTTCGAGGGCCGCGTCGTTCCGCTCAATTTGCGGACAAATTGAAGTGCGGCGTCGCGGACTTCGTCGTTGGTTGCGGGCGGGTCAAAATTGAACAGGGTCTTGATGTTTCTGCACATCGCTTCCGTATCTCCTCTTGTCCTGGAGCGCTTTCAATCGGGACGAACCCTATCCTCAGTCATGATCGTGTCCAAAAGTCGGTGAGACGGCTGCGGCCTCAGTCCGCGTCAAGCGGCTCCGTTCCAACCGGCTTGCCGTCGCGCGACAGCCTGATCTTCTCGACCTTGTCTTCAGCTGCCTTCAGCAGCCGGTCGCAATGCGCCTTCAGCGCCTCGCCGCGCTCATAGATCCTGATCGACTGGTCGAGCGGCACGTCGCCACGCTCCAGATCATCGACGATCTTCTCCAGCGCGTCGAGTGCCTGTTCGAAGCTCATCGCCTTGACGTCTTCGTTGGTCTCACCAGCCATCATTCATCCTTTCATCAGTCGCCCGACATGGGCGGCGACCGAAAATGCCAATCCTTGCAGATCGTAGCCACCCTCGAGCAGGCTGACGAGCCGGTTGCCGCTGTGGCGCGCCGCACGCTGCATCAGCTGGCCGGTCGCCCAGTCGAAATCGTCCTCGGTCAGGTTGATCTCGGCCAGCGGATCGCGATGGTGTGCGTCGAACCCGGCCGAGATGATGATCAGGTCGGGCGCGAAATTATCGAGCGCCGGCAGCACGCGCGAAAGGAAGGCATCGCGAAAGACCTCGCTGCCAGTCTGCGGCGCCAGCGGCGCATTGACGATGTTGCCGGTGCCGGTTTCGCTTTTTGCTCCGGTGCCGGGATAAAGCGGCATCTGATGCGTCGAGCAATAGAGCACCGTTGGATCTTCCCAGAAAATATCCTGCGTGCCGTTGCCGTGATGCACGTCCCAGTCGACGACGGCAACGCGCTCTACACCGTGTTTCTTCTGCGCGTAACGTGCCGCGATCGCTGCGGTGTTGAACAGGCAGAAGCCCATCGCCGTGCTCTTTTCGGCATGGTGGCCGGGCGGCCGGGCGGCGACGAAGACATTGTCGGCGCGACCTGTGAAGACATCGTCGACGGCAGCGTTGGCGGCACCGATCGCGGTGATCGCCGCCTGCCAGCTCTTCGGGCTGGCAGTGGTGTCGGCGTCGATGCGCGCGATCCCTTCGTCGGGAATGGCGGCGCGGACGCGGGCGATAAAATCGGCGGGATGCGCATAGAGGATGGTGGCCTCGTCGCCTTCCGGCGCCTGGACGCGATCGAGCCCGACAAACGCCTCGTCATCGAGCACGCGCTCGATGGCGCGCAAGCGGTCCGGCCGCTCGGGATGGCCGGGCGGCGTGAGGTGCTCAAGGAAGATCGGATGGGTGTAGAGACGAGTGGTCATCGTCCTAATCTAGTGACCCGGATCGACAAAGGCCATGCGCGGGCGGCCGATGGCTGGGGAAAATCACGCCTGCGTCCATTCGTGTCGTTGCGAGCATTGGCGTCCTCAGCGCTTCGGCGTAAGGTCACCGCCACTGCCTGGTGCCCGCCGCAAGCGGGAGAATCGGGAACACGGTTGAACTCCGTGGCGTGCCCAACGCTGTAAGGGGGACCGCGCCGGTAAATGCCACTGTCGATGACGGGAAGGCACCGAACGCGGGTTGATCCCGAGCCAGAAGACCGGCCTGGCAGGCATCGCCATCCGCATGGTCAGGCGGACGACATTGATTGCAATCGCAAGGGGACAAGCGATGCCGGAACACATGACTGCTCCTGTCGGCGACGGATTTGACCAGAACGCGCGCGATGCGGTCTATCGCGCCATGTTCACACGGCGTGACGTGCGCAGCCATTTCCTGCCCACCGCGCTCGACGATGAGGTGCTGGCGCGGCTGCTGCTTGCGGCTCATCACGCGCCGTCGGTCGGCTTCATGCAGCCTTGGAACTTCATCGTCATTCGCGACGCCGGGCGGCGGGAAAAGGTGCGCGACCTGTTCCTGGCAGCACGCGAACAGGAACTGCCGGCGATCGACGAAGAGCGGCAGGCGCTCTACCGCAAGCTCAAGCTGGAAGGCATCTGCGAAAGCGCGCTCAACATCTGTATCACCTGCGACCGGCAGCGTTCGAAGGGTTCGCCGCTGGGACGCTGGCACAATCCGGAGATGGACCTCTACAGCACCGTCTGCGCGGTGCAGAATTTCTGGCTGGCGGCGCGTGCCGAAGGCGTCGGTGTCGGCTGGGTCAGCATCATCGAGGCGCAGGCGCTGAAAGGCCTGCTGTCGATTCCCGAGCATGTGACGCCGGTCGCCTATCTCTGCGTCGGCCGTGTTTCCGAGTTCGCGCCTAAACCAGACCTCGAAACGCATGGCTGGGGACGGCGGCTGCCGCTGCCCGAGCTGATCATGAGCGAGATTTTTTGCGGCCAGGGTGAGGTGCCGCTGAAGTCAACCGTGGCGCGTCTCAACGCCGTCGATGCCGCTCCGGATCAGCGTGTCGCGCCGGCTGTACCCCAGCGCGAGCCGCCGAAGGAGGCCAGCGCCTTGTCCTTGAGCTCCCTGAACTTCGACGACGCCTCGGCCAGCCGGGCGTCCCAAGCCGGATCAGGCACCTGGCCCTCTATGGTCTTGAAATAGACCTGCATCAGGCAAGCGATGGCGAAAGGCTCGATGAACGCCGCCTTGAAGGCCCAAGCGAAGACGATGGCGAGCACGAAGGCCCAGCCTGCGAGTTGCCCAGGCATCAGGAAAAGAATGGCGCCGGCGGGCGCCAGCATCAGCAGGAAGATAACGAAGGACACGCCCCACATGATGACCGCCAGCCAGACGGCGTTCTTGACCATGACCTTGCCGTTCTGGGCATAGAGCACCACGCCTTGGCGCGCCGTCTCGAACGGCGAGGCTGAATTGATGCGGATGTTGTAGCCGAGGATGATCTCGTCGACATAGGTCAGCGACAGGCGGATCACCGTGTTGATGAAGGAGACCAGGCCGCTCAGGCCCGGAATCGGCAAGAAGGCGGCGATGCCGCCGAGCAGGCCGATGATGGCGCGGATGGCGCCCTTGACCAGCTGGTCGACGACGAAAAGGATATTGGCCTCGGCAAAGCGCTGGGTCACGATGTCCTTGGCGTAGGCGATCTGGTCCTGGCCGCCGGGAATGTCACGGCCGTCGATCAGATGGACCATGACGGCGATGTGGCCGGCCTTGACGACATAGAGGATATATTCGCGGATCCAGTAGACGGCGATCGAGACGATGCCGAAACCGACCACCCCGCCCCACAAGGCAAAGGACAGCGGCCCGTCGGGATCGGTGGAGATATGGCCGACGCCATAGCCGACGGAGGCGCCGGTGCCGGTCGCCATGATGTAGGCCAGCGTGATGCCGAAATAGACGATCATGCGAAAGACAATGAACGGCCAGGTCCGCATCATGATGGACACCGACCTGCCGATATCGAAATCCCACATGCGCCCCGAATCTCCGCTCAGAGATGGTGGCAAAGGATGAACTCAACCCGGCGATTGTCAATTGCCGGCCGTGGGTCACCGCTGGGACATCAGTTCGGTTGCGGACCCGGCCTCTTGAGCAGGCCTTCGAGCAGTTGCTTGAACGCCGTAACCACCTTCTTCGACGTCGCTTCGGGGTCGTTCGAATTGGCGATCCGTTGCGCCGCCTGACTGCTCGCACCGTTGATCAGCCGCGAGGCAGTCTCGGGATCGAGGCCGGAGACGACAACCCCCTCCTCCTGCAGCGTCGTCAGATGGCCGGCCATTGACGCGATGCACGCATTGGCATTCGGCCATTGTGCGGGATCCCCCAGCACGGCCGGACCATCCCGGAACATGATGCGCTGGATTTCCGGCTCCAGCGCCATCTCGATATAGGTTGTGCATTCGTCGACGAAATGCTGCCAGCGGGTCGGGGCCCTCGCCGCCACTTCGTTCACGCGCGCCGCCATCTCGCCGTCGATTTCTGCGATGACTGCCTGCAGCAATCCCTTCTTGTCGCCAAAATGATGATAGAGCGCGCCGCGCGTCAGCCCGGCCGATGCGGTGAAATCATCCATCGAGGCTTCGGCATAGCCGATCGTACCGAAAGCATGGCGGGCGGCCGCGATCAGCTTGGCGCGCGTCTCGGCAATCATCTCCTTGCGGGGTTTGTGCATGGCTTCTGGACCCATTCACATACGTTACGTATGCCAATTGACATACGCGGCGTATGCTCTATTTAACAATCATACGCTCCGTATGTAATTGTCGAATCGTCCTTTGTCGAGGAACCACCCATGCAAAATCCCTATTCGGAAATCTTTCGCGCCCCCGGAGCCAAGGGCTTTGCAGCCGCCGGCTTCATGGCGCGCCTGCCGATCGCCATGGCGCCGATCGGCATCGTGGCGATGCTGTCGCAGACGCGCGGCGAATACTGGCTGGCGGGTGCCGTCTCCGCGACATACGCGCTGGCCAACGCCTTCGTTGCGCCGCAGATATCGAGGCTGGTGGATCGCCTGGGCCAGACACGGATCGTGGTGCCCACCACCATCATCTCCGTACTGGCTTTCGCAGTCCTGATTGCGGCGGCCAATCAGGACTGGCCGGTATGGACGTTGTTCGTGTCGGCGTTGCTGGCCGCCGCCATGCCCAGCATGCCGGCAATGGTGCGCGCGCGCTGGACCGAGATTTTCCGCGGGCGGCCGCAGATGAACACCGCTTTCGCCTTCGAATCGGCTGCGGACGAGCTGGTCTATATTGCCGGTGCGTCGCTTTCGGTGGGTTTGAGTGCGGCGCTGTTCCCGGAAGCCGGTGTTCTGGTGAGCACGCTGTTCCTTGCCATTGGTTCGATAGCTTTCATCCTGCAGCGCTCGACCGAGCCGCAAGTGCGGCCGGTGGACCATGGCTCAAGCGGCTCGGCAATCCGCCTGCGGCCGGTACAGATCATCACCTTCGCCCTAATTTTCATCGGCGCGACCTTCGCGACCACGGAAGTGAGCACGGTGGCGATCACCAAGGAGCTTGGCCAGCCGGGCGCCGCCAGCCTTGTCATCGGCGTTTATGCGCTGGGATCGTTCGTGCTGGGCCTCGTCGTCGGCGCGCTTGGCCTGAAGGCGCCACTGCAACGCCAGTTGGCCATCGCAGTCGCCCTCGTCGCGCTCGGCACGCTGCTGCCGCTCACCGCCGACACCGTGCCACTGCTGGCGCTGACCGTGTTCATCAGCGGCGTGGCGATCTCGCCGACCTTCATCACCGCCTTCGGCCTGATCGAGCGGCACGTGCCGGAGGCGATGCTGACCGAAGGCATCACCTGGGTCATGACCGGCATCGGCATCGGCATGGCGCTCGGCTCGTTTGCCGCCGGTGCGGTGGTGGATGCGTTCGGCGCCCAGAGCGGGTTCTGGGTCTCGGTGGCTTCAGGCACCATCGCCCTGGCCACAGTGTTGCTTGGCCAGCGCAGCCTTGCCACGCACGAATGCGAACTGGATGGATGCGAAGCAGCAATCCCGGCCGAGTGATAGCCAGGGTATGTTGAGGCCCAGGTCAGGCTGGCCTTACCTGAATATCGACATACCCTAGAGAATCTCGGTCTTGGCGATATGGATGCCAAAACCTTCCAGGCCGACATAGTGGCGTTCGCGCGAGGCGATCAGATTGATCGAGGAGATGCCGAGATCCTTGAGGATCTGCGCGCCGAGCCCGATCTCGCGCCACTCGTTTTCGCGGCGGCGGGCCTCTTCGTGATCCTCGCGGTCGCCGCTCGCCGGCCGTTTGCGCTCCTGATGGGCGACGCCGACGGAGCCTTCTCTGAGATAGACGATGACGCCGCGCCTGCGCTCGCCCATCGACTTCATGATGCCGTCGAGCCGGTGGCTGGTGCCAAAGACATCGGTCACCACATCCTCGGAATGCAGACGCACCGGCACGTCCTCGCCGTCGCGAATGTCGCCGAAGACGATGGCGACGTGATGCATGGAGTCCCAGGGCAGCGTGTAGGTGAAGACCTGCGCCTTGCCGCCGAGCGTGTCGATTTCGGAGCAGGCGACGCGCTCGACCAGCGTTTCCTTGCGTTGCCGGTAGGCGATGAGGTCGGCCACAGAAACCTGCTTCAGGCCATGCTCTTCGGCGAAAGCCTGCACCTGCGGACCGCGCTTGACCGTGCCGTCGTCGTTGACCAGCTCGGAAATGACGCCGACCGGCGGCAGGCCGGCGAGCTTGCACAAATCGACCGCGGCCTCGGTATGGCCAGAGCGCATCAGCACGCCGCCCTCGCGCGCAATCAGCGGGAAGATGTGGCCAGGCCGGACGAAATCCGAACCGCCGACATTGCCGTTGGCAAGATTGCGAACGGTCAGTGTGCGGTCCTCGGCCGAAATGCCGGTGGTGGTGCCATGCTTGAAATCGACGCTAACGGTGAAGGCGGTGGTATGCGCGGAGTCGTTGTCGGCGACCATCGGCGCAAGGTTCAGCCGCTTGGCCTCCTCGCGCGGCATCGGCGTGCAGACGATGCCGGAGGTGTGGCGAACGATGAACGCCATCTTTTCGGGCGTGCAGTGGACGGCAGCGACGATCAGGTCGCCCTCGTTCTCGCGCCCGTCATCATCCATGACGACGACGATCTCGCCGCGTTCGAAAGCGCGCAGGGCTTCGACGATTTTCTTCTGGTCGTAAGGCATGAACGCTCGCTTCGCTCGCAGGGCAGTAGGGGAATAGGGCAGTAAGGCAGTAGGGAAAAGGAAGATTTGGCTGTTTCGGCGGACGGCGTAACATACTGCCTTACTGCCTTACTGCCCTACTCCCTTTCCTGTTTGCCCCCTATGACGCAGATAGTGATCAGCAATCGCGCAGGCAACCATCGCTTCGCCGATCGGCACGGCGCGGATGCCGACGCATGGGTCGTGGCGGCCCTTGGTCATGATCTCGACGTCCTTGCCGTCCTTGTCGATCGACTTTCGCGGCGTCAGGATCGACGAGGTCGGCTTGACGGCGAAACGGGCGACGATTGCCTGGCCGGTCGAGATGCCGCCCAGGATGCCGCCGGCATTGTTGGACAGGAACACCGGCTTGCCGTCATTGCCCATGCGCATCTCGTCGGCATTCTGCTCGCCGGTGATGCGGGCGGCCTCGAAGCCGTTGCCGATCTCGACGCCCTTGACGGCATTGATCGACATCAGGCCCGACGCGATGTCCTGGTCGAGCTTGGCATATATCGGTGCGCCGAGACCGGCCGGAACACCGTCGGCGACGATTTCGATCACCGCACCGACCGAGGATCCCGCCTTGCGGATGCTGTCGAGATACTGCGTGAAAACGGGAACGGAAGCCGGATCGGGGGTGAAGAACGGATTTTCCGCGTCGCCGATGAAATTCCAGTTCCAGTTGGCGCGGTCGATGGATTTTTCGCCCATCGACACCAGCGCGCCGCGCACCACAACGCCGGGCACCACCTTGCGCGCCAGGGCACCGGCTGCCACTCTAGCTGCCGTCTCGCGGGCCGAGGAGCGGCCGCCGCCGCGATAATCGCGGACGCCGTATTTGACGTCATAGGTGTAATCGGCATGGCCGGGCCGGTATTGGCGGGCGATCTCGCCATAATCCTTCGAGCGCTGGTCGACATTCTCGATCAGCATCGACACCGGCGTGCCGGTGGTGATCATCGTCTCGCCATCCTCATCGAGTATAAAACCGGACAGGATCTTGACCTCGTCAGGTTCGCGACGCTGCGTCACGAAACGTGACTGTCCCGGCCGGCGCTTGTCGAGTTCGGCCTGGATTTCTCGCTGAGTGAAGCGGATGCCGGGCGGACAGCCGTCGACCACGCAGCCAAGCGACGGGCCATGGCTTTCGCCCCAGGTGGTGACGCGGAAAAGGTGGCCGAACGTGTTGTGAGACATGAAATGACCCTGCCCGGCAGCGGAGCCGGCTCAAGGCTGCCTTCTATTGGCGTTTTTCACAGGGGTCAAACTGTGATCTGGCGGATTTAGTTTTGACACATTCGGTTGGTTTCTGCTCTGCTCCATCCGCCGTTGAACGCCCGCCGCTATGCCGGTGCAATGATAAAGAGGAACGATTATGCGTACCCTGATTGGCGCCGTTGCCGCCACACTGCTGCTTTCCACCGCCGCTTTCGCCGGCCAGACCGAAGGCCTGATCAAGAAGATCGACAAGGACACGGCGACGCTGACGCTGGATGACGGCAAGTCCTACAAGCTGAACGCCGAGACCGATCTCGACGCGCTGAAGCCGGGCATGGACATCGTCATCGCCTACGATGTGACCAATGGCGAAAACGTCGTCACCGACATGGAACTGCCGGACAGCTCAGCCAATTAGAGCTTCCAGCCTCAATTGAATGCAGTGCTTGCGGTCAGTTTTCGCTGAGCCGCTCTGATCAATTGTCTCTACGGTCTAGAGCCACTCCAGACTCTTGCCCTCGAGCTTGAGCAAGCGATCCTGCGGTATCTCCAGGTTCGCTGCCTCGTCCTCGGCCAATCCCAGAACGAAGCGAAACAAGGTGCGCATGACGCCGCCATGGGTCACGCAGATCGTCTGGCGTTCGATCGCGTCGAAGCATGGCCTCACCCGTTCGAGCAGCATCTGGTAACTCTCGGCGCCTTCGCCGGGCGGCTGAAAGTTCCATTTGTCCAGCGCTCGCGTCCTGCTCGCTCCGGGATACCGTGTCTCGAGTTCGGGGAAGGTAAATCCCTGCCAATCGCCGAAATTGACTTCGACGAGGCGCGGATCGGTTCGATAGGCGCCCGGATCGAGCTTCATGGCGACGCGAATGCGCTGCATCGTTTCGCGCGTCCGTTTCATCGGGCTGGCGACGAAGTCGAATTCCCAGGGATTGTGGACCAGCTCGGCCAGCCGAAGCCCGTTTCCGGACGCCTGTTCGCGGCCGAGAGCGTTGAGATCGGTGTCGGCCTGCCCCTGAAGCCGGAATTCGGCGTTCCACGCGGTCTGGCCGTGGCGCGCGATATAAACCAGCGGGTACATCAGGTCTTCCGGTGCGGGATCGGGACGGATGACGTTTGGCGGGGGTGTTAGTCCTTGACCGTCGAAATATCAGGCGCGTCGACCGCCTTCATGCCGACGACGTGGTAGCCCGAATCGACGTGATGCACTTCGCCGGTGACGCCGCGCGACAGGTCGGACAGGAAATAGACGCCCGAATCGCCGACTTCCTCCTGCGTCACCGTCTGCTTCAGCGGCGAATTGTACTCGTTCCACTTCAGGATGTAGCGGAAATCGCCGATGCCGGAAGCGGCCAGCGTCTTGATCGGGCCAGCCGAGATGGCGTTGACGCGGATCTTCTTGGCGCCGAGGTCGACCGCCAGATAGCGCACGCTGGCCTCGAGCGCCGCCTTGGCGACACCCATGACGTTGTAGTGCGGCATTACCTTTTCGGCGCCGTAATAGGTCAGCGTCAGCAACGAGCCGCCATTGGTCATCAGCGCCTCGGCGCGCTTGGCAATGGTGGTGAAGGAATAGACCGAAATGTCCATGGTGCGCAGGAAATTGTCGCGCGTCGTCTCGACATAGCGGCCGGTCAGCTCGTCCTTGTCGGAGAAGGCAATGGCGTGGACGAGGAAATCAAGCTTGCCCCAGTGGCTGGCGACATTGGCGAAAACCTCGTCCAGGCTCGCCGGGTCGGTGACGTCGCAATGGCCGGCAACAAAGGCGCCCAGTTCCGCCGCCAGCGGCTCGACGCGCTTCTTGAACGCCTCGCCCTGATAGGTCAGCGCGATCTCGGCACCATGGTCGACGCACGACTTGGCGATGCCATAGGCGATCGATCTGTTGTTGGCGACACCAAGAATAAGGCCGCGCTTGCCGGCCATTAGGCCCTGTCCACCCGCCATGTGAGCGCTCTCCGCAAGATTTCTGCTTTGTGGAGTGCCCTATCGCACAGGCACAGAGCCCCTTCAAGCGTTCAAACCGGACAGTTCGGGGGACAAAAGCCGTCGATCAGTCTTTTTGGCCGCGCAACAGCGCTTCGAGCGCGCTATCGCCGCCTTCCGGCAGCATGATCCGCACATGGGCGTAGAGATCGCCGTGGCCGCCGGCCTTTTCCGGCAGGCCCCTGCCCTTCAGCCGCAGGACCTTGTCCGAGCTCGACCAGGCCGGAATGTTGACTGCAAGCCTGCCGGTCGGCGTATCGACCGGCACCTTGGCGCCGAGCACCGCATCCGCCAGCGCCACCGGCAGATCGGCGTGCAGGTCGCGGCCCTCGATGCGGTAGCGCGGATGGCGGCGAAGATGGATCTTGACCAGCGCGTCGCCCGGCTGGCCCGGCCCTTGCTCGCCCTGACCCTTCAGCCGGATGGTCTGGCCATCCTCGACATAGGCCGGCAGCTTGACCGCCACCTTGCGACCGTCGGGGAACATCGCCGTCACCTTTTCGGCGGTCGCCGCTTCCTCGATGGTGACGTCGAGCGTCACGTTCAGATCGGCTGATGTCGCCGGCTGGCGGCGGTCGCCCGCGCCTGGCCCGCGCGCGCCCGAAAAGGCATCGCCGAAAATCTGGCTGAAGATGTCGCTGTTGCCGTCGAACGGATCGCCGCCGGGACGCCCTGAGCGGAATTCGAATCGCGAACCGCCCGGACCTTGCTGCCGGCGGAACCCGCCGAAGGGATCGCCGCCACCGGCTGCGCCCTCAAAGCCCTGGAATCGCGGCTTGCCGTCGGCGTCGATCTCGCCGCGATCGAAAGCGGCACGATTCTTCTCGTCGCCGACGATCTCGTAGGCCTGGTTGGCCGCGGCAAAACGGTCCTTCGCCTTGGGATCATTCGGATTTTGGTCCGGATGATGCTTCTTGGCGAGTTTCCGGTATGCCGATTTTATGTCCTTGGCCGATGCGTTCTTGGCAACGCCCAGCACCTCATAGGGGTCGCGCATGCTTACTGCCCTGGAGAAGAGTTGAGTCTCTGGTTGCCTCCTATATGCGCTCGCATAGGAAGAAATTCCAGTGCTGGAGCAGCATATCAAAGGCGGAAAATCAGCGCCTGATCCGAAAGTCGGCGGCTGAGGATTGGTGAGGGATTTTTGTCGAGCCGGAAGAAGCCGATCGCAGCCGGGATGTCGGCAAGGTTGGCGACGTACTCGGCGGCGAAAGGACCCGCCGAGCCGACCCGATCGACTTTCGGATCAGGCTCAGAGCGCCTTGAAGTCCTGCATGCGCCAGCCGCCGGCGCTGGCCAAGCACAGCTCGCCTTCGAACATGGCAACGCCATCAAAGCTTTCGCGCGAGGCCTTGAAGCGACGGCATGTCTGGCCGTTGTCCTTCAATTCCGCCAGCCCGGTGATGGAGCCGCGTGACCCCGTACCGGCATTGGCCCACGGCACGGCCTGTCCGCCGAGTTGCTCGATGTCGGCCGAGGACACGGCGTTGCCGATCGTCGTCTGGTCGGAGTCGCGATCCGAACTGGCCGGTGTCGCCGAGACCGATGTGCTGCTGGTCAGGATCGAGCGGTCGACTTCGGCCTTTTCCAGGCTGAAGCCACCGGCGCCGCAGGCGGCAAGCGGCAAGGCGACTGCCACGATCACGGCTTTCGTGCTGGCCGAAGCGATAACGCCCCATTGCCTGCTGTCAAAAGCTTGCGCGATACGCGACAATCTGCAACCTCCCCTGCTCCCGTGACAATTTGAGAAAAACTATGAGTGACACAGAGTTAACAAGCAGTGACTTTACCGAGGCAGCCGAGCCGTTTCGTCTCTTTGCCGCATGGCTGGACGACGCCACGAAAAGCGAGCCGAACGACCCCAACGGCGTGGCGCTGGCGACCGTCGATGCCGACGGCATGCCGGATGTGCGTATGGTGTTGCTCAAGGGCTTCGATGAAGGCGGGTTTGTCTTCTACACGAATTTCGAGAGCGCCAAGGGCCAGGAGATTCTTGGCAGCATGAAGGCGGCGATGTGCTTCCATTGGAAATCGCTGCGCCGGCAAGTGCGCATTCGCGGCCCGGTGGAGATCGTCAGCGACGCCGAAGCCGATGCCTACTATGCGACGCGGCCGCGCGGCAGCCGCATCGGCGCCTGGGCCTCGAAACAGTCGCGCCCGCTGGAAAGCCGCTTTGCGCTGGAAAAGGCGGTGGCCGAATACACCGCACGCCACGCGATCGGCGAGATCCCGCGGCCAAAGCACTGGTCGGGCTTCCGCATCGTGCCGCAGACGATCGAATTCTGGCACGACAGGCCGTTCCGACTGCATGACCGTGTCGTCTTTTCCCGCGATGCGAAAGGCGGCTGGGACAAGACGAGGCTTTATCCCTGAAGGAAAGGCTCAGGCCTTTTTTCTCGTCATGAACGCCGTGAGTGCTGCGCGCGCCTCATCGGATTTCAGCCGCTCACGGAAATGCTCGCTTTCCTCGCCGATGCGGGCGACGAGGTCGTCGCGCGAGCCGCGCATCAGGTCGCGGGCGATCTTCAGCGCTTGCGGCGGCTTGGCCGCGATCTGGCCGGCCGCCGCCAAGACCGAGGCTTCAAGCGCTGCTTCCTCGACCACCTCGTAGATCAAGCCGGCAGCCTTCGCGCGCTCGGCCGATAAGCCCTCGCCGAGACCGAGCAGCGCGAAAGCAGCTTGCTGTCCCAGGATCCGCGGCGCCAGAAGGCTCGATCCCGCCTCGGGCACCAGGCCGAGATCGACGAACGGCGTCCTGAAGACGGTGCGCTGTGTGGCGAAAGTCAGGTCGCAATGCAGGTTGAGCGTCGTGCCGATGCCGACCGCGATGCCATCGACGCCGGACACGATGGGTTTTTCGACCCTGGCCAGCGCCATCAGGAAATCCCAGACCTCGGTGCCGCCATCGCCGCCGGTGGCGACGATCATGAAATCGGCAAGGTCGTTGCCGGAGGAGAAGGCGCCGGGCACGCCAAGGAACACATGGACGCGGATCGCAGGATCGGCGTCGCCCTCGGCAAGAGCAGCCGACATTTTCGCATACATGGCGCGCGTCAGCGCGTTCTTCTTGTCCGGCCGGTTAATACGGATGATCTGGATGGCGCCGTGGCGCTCGACGAGGATGTGGTCTGTCACGGTCTTTTCCTTGTGAACGTCAGGCGGAAATCAGCGTTTTGCCGGCAACGGCAAGACTCTCGGCGCCATCGACAACGCGCTCCTTCAAGGCACTGACCTCGCCGAGCAGGTTTTCGGCGAAGAAGCGGCAAAGCGCGATGCGGTTGTGATCGGCAAGCGCGCCCTGCGCCAGATAGGCGCCGCCGGCGGCAAGCGAGATCAGCCTGAGATAGGGCGTCGCACCCGCCAGCGCCTCGTCTGGCCGGCCGTCGGCCGCCAGTTTCTGCAGGAAACGGGTCGCTTGCGTCAGATCGCCAAACACTGCGTCGAGAGCATCGGCAGTACGGCCGAAACCCTCGAGATTCGATGTCCGTACGGCATTGGCGACCACAGCAAGTTCGGCGATATAGCCATGCACATGGTCGCCGCCGCCGAGCGGCAGCTTGCGCATCACCAGATCGACCGCCTGGATGCCGTTGGTGCCTTCGTAGATCGGCGCGATGCGCGCGTCGCGATAGAAGGCGGCCGCGCCCGTCTCTTCGATAAAGCCCATGCCGCCATGCACCTGGACCCCGAGCGAAGCAACGTCGACACCGACGTCGGTCGAGAAAGCCTTGGCCAGCGGCGTCAGCAGATTGGCACGGTCGCGCCAGTGCGCCGCCTCATCGCCGTCCGAGACGCGCGCCAGGTCGATGGCGTGGGCACAAGAATAGCTGATCGCCCGCGCGATCTGCGTCAGCGCCTTCATGGTCAGGAGATTGCGCTGCACGTCGGGGTGATGGACGATGGGCGCCATGCCGGCACCAGCGTAGCTTGCCGCCTTGCCTTGCCGGCGCTCATTGGCATAGGCGATTGCCTTCTGCGTCGCGGCCTCGGCGACCGCGACCCCCTGCATGCCGACACAAAGCCGCGCATTGTTCATCATCGTGAACATGCAGGCGAGGCCCTTGTTCTCCTCGCCGATCAGCCAGCCGACGGCGCCCGGCTTGGCGCCCTGGAAACCATCGCCATAGATCATGGTGCAGGTCGGCGAGGCATGGATGCCGAGCTTGTGCTCGAGGCCGGAACAGAAGACGTCGTTGCGCGCCCCCAGCGAGCCATCGTCGCCGACCAGGAATTTCGGCACCAGGAACAGCGAGATGCCGCGCGTGCCGACAGGTGCATCGGGCAGCCGCGCCAGAACCAGGTGGATGATGTTGTCGGTAAAATCGTGCTCGCCATAGGTGATGAAGATTTTCTGGCCGAAGATGCGGTAGCTGCCGTCACCAGCCGGCTCGGCGCGGGCGCGCAAGGCGGCGAGGTCCGAACCGGCCTGCGGCTCGGTCAGGTTCATCGTGCCCATCCATTCGCCCGACACGAGCTTTTCGAGATATTTCGCCTTGAGGTTTTCGGAGGCGTGTTTGTCGAGCGCTTCGACCGCGCCCATGGTCAGCGTCGGGCCGATGCCGAAGGCCATGGCGGCGGAGTTCCACATTTCGAGCGCGGCAACGCCAAGCATGGTCGGCAGGGCCTGGCCGCCATAGGCTTCAGGCCCGGACAGCGCGTTCCAGCCGCCGTCGATCCAGCGGCGATAGAGTTCCTTCCAGCCGGGCGGTGTGGTGACGGCGGCGTCCTTCAGCACGGCGCCTTGCTGATCGCCGATCTTGTAGAACGGTGCGACCTCTTCGGTGGCGAAGCGGCCGGCCTCGCCCAGAACGGCATCGACCAGATCCTCACCTAGATCGCCGAACCTGCCGGCATCAAGCGCCGACTTCATGCCGGCCACGTGCTTGAGCGTGAACGCGATATCCTCGACCGGTGCCCGATACATGCCGCTCACTCCTCCTGATGCATCGGCCCCGCCGACTCTAGAGCCAGCGCCACTGCAAAACCATCCGCCCTTTGGGCGATCTCCCATCTTCTTTTTACGTAAACATCGACTGAACACAAACTATGCTGCAAAAGCAATTACATACCGAAATGCCGCAAGGTCGATCTACACAATCCATCCACAAAGAAAAAGGGCGCCCGATTGCTCGAACGCCCTTTGATCAACCGTGCAAACGTAGACTGTCAAGCAGGGCGAACGCGGCCCGCGCGATCATCTGCTTTTTTCGTTTGTATGCTGGCTGTGGCCTTATTCCGGCCGAGCGCGACATGATGCGCGATCACCTCTTTGCGGCTGGCCGTCGGATTGGCATTCGCATAGGCTTGAATGTGACCGCACACACCCATCTCGACATCGGCGACGACAGGGGCGACAGGCTTGCCCTTGCCCTTCGGCGCGGGCTTCGTCTTCGCGACGGTATCGGCGACCATGGCCTTGATCGTGGCGGCCTTGGCGGCGGCGGTAGGTTGGGCTTTCTCTCGAATCTCGTATTGGTCGACGCCATCGACACGCGTGCCGTAAAGCTCACGAGTGCCGGCGGCGTACAGGCCAGCTTTGACGGCTTCGCGAAGGGCTGCGACGGCGGCTTTCTTGTCGGTGAAAATGGTGTTGGTCATTTGATGTGCTCCGTTGTCGGCGCCGCACAATCGCGGCGTGCAGGAACACGTATCTACGGTTGCAATGCCGGTGGCACCGCCAATCGGAGCGCGAAGCCAAAATATCCGGCAAGCGTCGGCTGGTGCTCGTAATCGTCAAGCATCGAAGCGAACTCGCAAACCTCCTGGTCGTGCTCGTCGGCATCGAACGTGAGGGGGAACGATGTCAGCGCAATGCCGCGCTCACGTGTTGCTGTGCGCGTCGCCTTGGTGTTCGCGCGACGGCCAGCACGTCGGCACGCATAGCGGCAGTAGGTCTTGGAGGATGTCGCGGATATCGGCGCGCCGCATTGCCGACACGATGCCATGGCGTCACTCGAATGTGCCGTTGAACCGGGTCGCACCAACCGTGCGGCCGTCACCTGGCGAACGCCAACCCTTGCCGATGCGCTGCCACACTTTGAAGCCTTCCTTGCCGAGCCGCTTATAGTTCGTGTCGAGCTTCACGGCTGGGATGCGCTCACGCCAATGCGGATCGGTCAAATCGTTGTAGTGCTCGGCAATCAAGGTATCGGCTGCGATCTTGGCTTCTGCCCTGACCTGCTTCGCCGCATTGCGCGCTTGCTTGATCGCCTGCCGCTCAGCGCGGCTCTTGGCGTTCTTGATCGCCAGTCGAAAGGCGCGCCGTTCCTCAAAGGCCAGCATGTGGTCGAGATCATCGTCCTGGTAATCGTAGATCGTCGCAAGCGCCAACATGAGGAGAGGCTGGTTCGAGCGATGCTTGCCGGCGCGATTGAGGCCAGCCGCAACGCGTTCGGCGTCCTCGCGCTCGCCTCGTTCCCATTTCGAGATCACCACGCGAGCAAGGTTCTGTTGAACGCGTTTCGTCTCGTCAGCGTGCCAAGGACGCCAGGACGATACCTGTTCGCGACGGTCGGTGAGCGGATTGATCTGGTTAATCCAGGCGCCCATTGCTTCCCAAACCCTCATGTAACCCTCCAAGAATGCGCGCATCGGCGCGATTTGCGTTAGCGGTCTAGCGCCCAGCCCGTGATATCTTCGATTGAAAGGCGTTTGCGCTTCGGCCGTTTGGACGGATTCTTCGGCACGTGGCGTCCCATTGCGCGAAGCTGATCTTCGAATTCGGCGATCTCTTCGGCCGGCGTTTTGCCGCCATGTCGTGCAAACTCATCCGTGCCCACGTCTTCAAGTGGTGCCATCGCCGCGACTTCATCCGCAATCACCCGGCCAATGACTGGCGGCGGTGGCGTTGGAATAAACCGAAGCTCGTCGGTCACGCTGGTATCGATCACCATGCCAGGATCGCAGACGATTATCCGAATCTCGGGACCGTCGTCGCCGTTGATCCGCTCGATGTCAGGTAGGGGATTGCCGTCGATATCGCTGAAAATGAACCGTGCCATTGCTCACCACCCCGGAATGCGCATGACGCCAACACCGTCGTTTGCCTCGACTAGGTCGCGGCCCATGACCGCATAGCGGATCGAGTCCCAACAGTGGTCGTGACCTTTGCGGACCTGCTGCAATCGCTTGCCAGTCACGCGGTCGATCTTCCATTTGTAATGCTTGGTCTCGTCAATCGTCTCAGTGCACTCTGGATGAATGTACTGGGCCGCATAACCGCCGATCTCGCGAACGCCTTCAACCACCGACTTGCCGACAACGTTCTTGCGGGTGCGATTGATCGAGTAACCCTTATTGTTGAGGCCGTCGGTCGTACGCGGCTCCGAGTTGTCGGAGATCACGTCATCGTCCTTGCTGTCGAGCACGGCGTTGAGCAGGTCGGCAATGCCGTCAACATCCTCGCCGTAACCGACTGCCTCTTTCTCGACGTAGATCAGGCCGTATCGCGGGTTGAGCCATGTCTTGGTTGCGACCGTCGGATCGTCAACATAGCCAAGGTCGAGGCCGTAATGGCATGTTGCGCCCTCCAGGTACTGACGAGGCACGATCCCGACCTTGAACTTAGTATAGACGCGCTCGCCTTTGAAGACATCATATCCGCCACCGTACACGTGGGCATGCAATTGAGGGTCTTCGGCGAGCAGGCGATGGTATTCTTTAGCGGCTGGTGACGTCGCGAAGGTCGCCGAATCTTCGTGTTGCAGATGAACCTTGAGCAGGTCTTGCGGTGGGTTATCGCCGCGATAGTACTTGTCGCAAGCGTCTTCCGGATCGAGCGGATTCCACGACGAGATAAGTTCAGCGCCACGCCTGCGAAGTGCGCGGACAACTTCCATGAAATCTTTGTAGGAGACGTTCCGCGCTTCATCGAGCCAGAACACATCGACGCCTTGGGTACCGCGCATGGTTTCTTCGGCGTCGGATTCGAGGCCCTTGAAGAAGGCGAGCGAGCCGTTTTCTTTGTGGATGATCTCGTTGTGCAGGACGTCAAACCGGTCCTGCAAACCAAGCATGCGGATCGCGTCCTTGAGCGATTGCATGGACGAGTGGCGCAGCGAGACCAGGCGCTTACGCAAGCAGACGACACGGGTATATGCCGCCTCCATGCGGGCAATGATGTAGAGAGCGATTGTGGTCGTCTTCTCAGTGACGCGACCGCCATAGACGGCTTTATGCGTGAAGCCGGGGCGGAAGACCTGCATTGCCTTTCGTGACAGCACCAGCTTCCCATTCCACGAGCCTTCGGCGACGGTCTGCCGAAGCGTTCGAAGCTGGCGATTGGTTGCGGCATCGCTGACGAGCAGGTTCCATCCGGCCACATTCATCGCATCACCGTGCTAACGTCGTTACCTGGCATTGACGTTCGCACGGTCATACAATTTTACCGCTCGGCGGCCTGACGATGCCTTCGCCGGCCTTCTCCGCTGATCGCTTCGCGCCTGCCTGTTCCAGCTTCAGACCATTGACCTTTGCCCCGAGCAGGCCGAGCAGCGTGGTCACAAAATCCTTATCGCACTCGCCATTGGCATAAGCCTTCATGACGGTATCGATTGCGTCAGTCGGGGCGAGTTCGGTCAAGGCCTTTGCCTCTGCCGCTGAGCCGATGGTGTTCGGAACGCTGTGCGGGCCGACGGCGCGCTTCATCATTTCGCTGGCGATATCGAGCCGGTCAGCGAGCTTCGCCTCTGGCGACAGCAACACCTGTTCCATCACCTCGAAAGCCTGCTTGAGCAACGAAGCAGCGCGACCGCGAGCGTACTTCTTGGCCTGCCCGACGGTCATGGCGCTGTTAGCTGCGCCGGCCTCTTTCAGGAAATGCTGGTGGCGCTTCAACTGGAACTCGGTGCGCGCCTTTTCCTCGGCTTCATGCTTCGCCTTGCGAGCGAGGTAAACCTCTTCCTCGGATGGGTTGTGCCAGATGACGGCGCGCTTGAACTCCAGCTGTTTGTCGGTCAGTTCGGCGAGTGGCGCGTAGCGTGCGACGTTGGGATCGGCGGGAAAAGACATGTTCGGCTCCTGCGTTTCGTCAATACATGCGGCGGATCACACAATAAATCAACAGTATTCGAGAGCAACGTGAAGATTCTATTAGTGGCACATTATTGTTTTCGCGTACGTTGATCAAATCGCCGGAACGCCTAGACAACGTTTTGGTTTCGCCAAGGACAAGTGGCGCCTCACATGACTACGAATTCAACCGCGCGCTCGCGCTCCAGTTTCACCAATCCCGGCGACGGGATGCACGCCCTGGTGGTGTGCGGCGCCGCGTTAATTGACATGCAAACCATGCCTTGTCCGCATGGTGTCGGGCCCTCGCGGCGCCCTTGCTTCAACACCATGGAAGGACAAGCACATGGTCAAGATCGTTTCGTTTCCCGCCAAGCCGAAGAAGGTCGTCTCATTGTTCGAGGCGGCGCCAATCCCTGCCGACGTGATCGTGGCAATGGGATTGCAATCCGGCTTGGTGATGTACGGCGGTCGTTTCCACGCAACGAAGCTGGGCAAAGACGAGGTTCGCCCTCTCCTGCGCCACGCCGATTAACCGCATCGGCGCTCGGAGGAAACCCCTTTCACCGGACGAGCGCAGATCACCCGGCGACGGTTCACAAGGCGTCGTCGGGACGAATTGAAGGAATGAACCAATGAAGCTGACAGACGCCGAAGTCGCAGCCGAAATCGACCGCGTGTTCACGAAGGCACGTCGCGGCGAATTCGATCCGATCCCCGGCGCCAAGTCGGCTGACGTGATCAAGGCAAACGCCATCGCCATGCAGATGGAACTCGATGCAGCATTGCGCGAGCGTCCTTACGATCCGACGGAGAAGTTTGACGGCAACGCCTATGCGAAGGCCGCTCGCGAAGACATGAAGTTCAACCGGTAAATGCCGACAATGTGGCTACTCAAGGGGTTCGCAACAACGGAATCGATCGATCAAGAGCGGTGCATGTTCGTGCGCCGGTCGATCCCGATCACCAAGACGTTGCCGCCATTGTGTGTGAGCCATCGTGACGGCATCCGCGCACCGCTCGAACTCGCCGGTCGCGTTCTTAAGCTGGAATGGCGCGAGAAAAATCTTTGGGCGGAAGTCGCGGTCGAGGACAAGCACAAGGACGTGAAGGGGTTCAGCGTCGGGTGCCAGCTCAAAGAATTCGAGACGGTGCGAGCATTCGAGAATTCGTACTCGAAGGTTCTTCTTGCTGAACTGACCGAGCTCTCAATCACGAACAACATGGCGAACCTGGAAGCGCTGGTCGTATCGCGTGAACCATACGTTGCCACAGGGCAGGACGACGGCATGGCCGCGTACCTGGCACGCAAGGCGGCGCGTGATGTCCAAATGGCCTTCTGGCTGAACGAGCTCCGAGGCGGCCAATGAACCTGACCAAGCACGCAATGGAACGTAATCCGGCACGGCCTGCCGACGAGCACATGTCGACCATGCCTATTTGGAATCGCTCCATGAATGCGATGCCTGAGGTGTTGCCGCTGGATCAGGCGACGTTGGACGCCGCGATGCCCACAATCCCTGATCCAAAACCCAACACAAAGGAATAACCAATGCTTTCGTCCGAACTCCGCGATCTTATCAAAGGCTGGCCGGCAGACGCCATCGCTCGCGGCGCTAAGATCCCTGTCAAGGTCGCCGAAGATTTCCTCTCCGACAAGGTCTACCCGAACGCGGTCGATATGGCGAAGATCACCGCATGGGCAGAACTTCATACGCGCTATGGCGCGACCGGCGGCGTGTTCTTCGACAAGTACATGGGCGTGCAGCCAATGCCTCCCATGACCGTGCCGGTGCATCTCGGCGAATATGGCCAGAAGTACGAAGAGGCTGGCGTGCAGGACGGTACTTCGCTGGCGGTCGTCGACCCGGAAAAGACGCTGGTCAACATCGCGAGGGATGCGGCGCGCCACAATGCCATCACCGGTGTCGATATCAAGATCAGCGAAGAGAAGGTCTTGGCAGGCAAGCAGCTTTTTCGACGCGAAGACAAGGCTGCGTGATCCATGGCGGACAAATCCGAGACAATCGATCCGAAGGCCAAGGCCGACCTCAGCCGGCCACACCGATGCCGAAGCGCGCTCGATCCTGTCGCTGCGGCGCCGGGCGTTGAAAGGAGCTTGATCCATGGCGCGTCCGCAGGGCGATGAATATTTCTCGAATTGCGTGCCGGAGGCGATGGCCGAACTGGGCGATGCCCACGCTGATCTGTGTGCTGCGGACACCGGAGTACCCTTCCGTCACGGAGGTGAAGACGCATGAAACGCGCTCACTTGGACATGATCGAACGAGAGCAGGAATTAGAGATGAAACGCGCTCTGGATCGCATCCAGCGCGCCGAGCCGTCACGCGCCGACCTCGCCCGCCGCGCAACGCTCAAGGCAAAGCAGCCGCTCGAGCAGTCGAACGTGAGCGGTGCGCGCTTTTTCAGATCGTTCGAGAAAGGGTCGCTTAAATGACCTGCAAACCGAGCCGCGCATATGTCGGAGATTTGGCGCAGCCTTTGGTCGCGAACCGTGCAGCCGGCGACGGTTCACGCGCTGATGGGGATCGTACCGGTCTCACCTAAGCAGAAGGCGAGACGCCTTTTGCTTTTGCGTCAGAAACGAAAGGGAACTCCGCGCCGTTGAATGCCCACCAGTAACGATTGAGGCTTTGCCACCAAGTCACCTTAATGCGTTTTGACTTATCGCTGCCTAGGCTTTCGGCGGCAGCGTTGTAGGCGATCGCATCCATGGCCCGCATTGGAGGCGGCTCCTCCGCATAAAGACGATTAAGAGTCGCCTCCCATGTTCTCACTTTTAACGGGGTCGGCTTTTCGACCTCCGCGATATCCGCCGTCAATTCGTAAAAGCGGCGTTGCAGAAACTCATGAGTTCGCGCCCTTCCTCCAAAATCGAACACCAGCTGCAACAATCCTGCCATAGTAGCCGCAAACGCCAAAGCGGCAGGCGACGCTAAGTTCCTCTCAAAGTCGGCCACAGCCCCTGCGCCAGCCGCCACAACAATCAAGCTCATCATGCGGTTGAGCAGATCGTAGTAATTTCGGCGCGCAGTGTGATAGATCGCGTTCCTAAGTGCGTCAAAATTGATCTTGGACGGTTCGCGCATCGTATTTGGCCATCAGTTTGGAGGCGGCTTAATTCCCGGCCCCGCCATTCTTATGTAGATCTTGTGCCCAGCCGGTGCAAATATGAGAGGCTTGATGCTCTCGTATCCGAGCTTGTCGGTTATCGCTCCAAGCGCATCAACGACGCCTGCTTTGTAGGCGTCGAAATTGTCAGGTTTTAGAACGGCGCGAAAACCAGACGCCTCATTCGGTGACACTTCGATATACGAAATTTGTCCAGCCTTGGCGTCTACCAATGCGCCGGGTTGCCCCTCAAGCGTCACTTGGTACTCCCCCGGCGGCACCCTGTATTGCCTTACAAGCGGAAAGCCGGGCGCATTCCATTCAAACTTATCGAGAGAATTGCCCTTGGCGTCGGTGGCGGAAATGGAGAGTTCTTGGAGCGGATTTTGGACGTAGATTGCTATGCCGCTCTGATTGGGCGGTACAGTGATCCAACTTTCCAAGTCCCCTGCCATAGATGGAAATGCTGCCGATGTTGTCGCAAGAAAAATCAATGCCGCGCGCAACATCGGTTCCCCCGCTCGATGAAGTGAAGTGGGATAATGACATACCTATAAGTCGATTGCTATCCGCGCTCTTTTGACTTGCGCAAGCTTGCGATTTCATCCTTTTGAGGCTGCTTCGGCTTGGTCTCTGCTGTCCCGATGCGGCTTCGGTGGTTCAGCCTACGTGCGTTGCAGTCGTTCGTTTGAACTTGGCTTCGTTGCGACTCTTTGGGAGATTCAGGCATGGCCAACCCTTGGGACCCGTTCGAATTTCCGCTGGTGGGCACTCGGGACGAGTCAATCCTTTTCGAAGCCCTTGGTCGCGCCGTGAGCAGATGGGAATCTGTCGAGTGGCGACTGGCGACAATGTACAGCCTTTTCGCCTATGATCCTACTTGGACAAAGATGAGAGAATATGGCGCTGGCACAATATTCCGTAAGCGGTTGGATTCTCTCGGGCGAATAGCAGATGCTTGGTTCGCCAAATTTCCAAATCAGGCTGCGGAGGGCGCATTTCAAAGTATCGTAACTACGGCAAGTGGCTTCTCAAATCGTAGAAACGAATTTGCACATGGTATAGTGAGGGACCTACGCGATTACGTGTATTTCCACACCAAATTGCGCTTGGCCAGCGTGACTGTACCTCAATTCGTGGTGGTCCCTCCATTGCACTCCCGCAGAGGGAAAGACGGCGATTTCGCACTTCCTGCTTTTGGCTACTCAAGCCTGGAGCTTGACAGCATCTACAATAAATTATTGCGTTTTGAGGATGAAATAGATCTCTTTAGTGGCCGCCTTTGGCCGGACCAATGGCCGTCGCACCGATAGCCATAAGAATCTGCCAAACCACATCACGCGGCACCTACAGCGTGACCATCGCTGCGGCAATGTCGGGTATTATCGTCGGCGTGCGACACCTTCCAAGACCGGTGATGTCGGTTGACCGCGGTTTCAGATGTTCTCCAATTTGCGCGGCGTGAGGGCGAACGCTTCACCGTGTTCACGTCGATCCTTAGGAGACGTCTTGCGACCGCGCAGCGCTGCGGCCCATGTCAGTTCGACGTAGCCGACATATTTCTCCCGATAGAGGCCATTACGGTGCATGACCTCGATGTAGTGGTTGATGTTCGATGTCTTCTGCGCCATTGCGGACGCAATCGTCATGTCCACTTTGTTGGCATCATATGGCAGCTTGTCGGCGCGGCCATTCTCAGGGAACTTGGCGGTGAGCACGTCCAGCGCGGCCTCGCGGTAAGCGATGGCGGCAGGCTCGTTGACCTCGCGCTCAAGCGGGAACAGAAAGCACAGGCGCGGATCGGTCTTTGACCAGGATTTCATGGCGCGGACCTGTTCAATTACCTGCTCAAGCTCGCCGTCGGCAGGCGGTAGGTCGAGACCTTCAAGCAGGTCGCGATTGATGGTTCCACCAGCCGCCACGTGCTCGTCAAAGATGTAGTTGACGAGTTCGGTAACGTCGGCAATCGGCACGTCCTTTACCGCGTCCATGGTCATGGCGAAGAAGCGCTGTTGCCAGTAAATCTCGATGGCACCGAGCAGCCCTTGGTGCACAGCGCGCAGACGTTCGCACGGGGTTGCGATCACCCCGAACATGTGGAACCCTTTGCCGCCCATGGACCGCGCTGTCAGCGTCGGAAATTTCAACGCCGTGACAGCGACGGTATGGGCGCGGGAGCCGGGCTCCAGCTTATAAAGATCGATATCGATACCGACGATTTGGTGCTGCGGGGTGAACGCGAAGCCGAGCGCCTCGAACCGGCTTGGCTGATCTCTGCAAAGCTTGGCCGCGTTTCGGATCGGCATGTGATTTGCCGGATTATTGACATCAACGGCATATCCATATTGGTTCAACGGAACCTTGGCGACCTTGCCTTCCTTGCCAGCGCGAAAGTTGCACGGCACCCACGACACCGTGTGAAACAGCGGGTCCCAATTCGCGCTGATACCATCGTTCGTGAACGCGGCACGAGCGCGCTCACGATAGGGATTGAGGGCGATATCCTCCGCCGCTCGCGTCGCTTCATACGCGGCAACGGCCTGCTGTGCGAGGGCGTGAGGATCGTTGGTCATTTTGCGGCGCCGGCTCGATGCATGCTGACGTGGATGCACATGCGTTGAAGAATTGCCGCCTGTACCTTCATGCCATCGTCCAGGTCAGGCATGAGCGCGTCGATATCATCGAAGAGCTGCTCGGGGTTGTCGATACAATCGCCTTCTTCGCACCCAGCGAGGATCATCCGGACCGTTCGACCAACCTTCCACTGGGCGAGGTCGCAATCGGCCTGTTCTTGGGTGACAGTGACGGGTGGCATCGAGTTAAAAATCATGGCGAGGTTCTGCGTCTGCGTTGCGGGCAGTGTCATCTGGCAAAATTTCCTTTGCATTCAACATGTTATGGGGGCCGCTATTGTTATGCGAAAGACGTTCACGCGGTAAGGGGCGACCTGTGAGAATTCAACGGTCGTGCAACGCCAAAGCGAACGCCTGAGCGTGTTCCTCGGTCTGCTGTTCGGCTGTCGCGTCGGCAATCGCTTTCGCCTGCCAATAGGCGCTGTTCTCTTCCTCGACCGTGCCGGGTGCGTGAAGCTTGATCGCATCCGGTTTCACGGACTTGTACGCCTGCACGATTGAAGTGCGGCCCACCGTGAGAATGTCGACCTCATACGGCCTACCATACATCTGAACGGTGTTGGTTACCTGGAGCACCTCGACTGCGTGGCAGAGCATTTCGAAGCGTTGCCACTCGTCGTTCTTCACGTTCGGGTTCGGATCGTTGAGTCGGAAGATTTCATCGATGGTGAACCCGCCGAAGCGCCCCTTGCCGAAGACCATCGAACGGAACACGCAATAGGGGAAGGTGTCGCCTGTCTCGCGGCGCAGTTCGGAATGAATGATGGCGACTCGGTGGGTGCCGGTTGGCAGGCGTCGGTCGTGCGGATCGTGCCATGCCGGCAGCGGCTGCGGGAATGGATGGCCAGATAGGGTTTTGAAAAGGTTGGTCATGCACCGCATTCCTTCTCGATGGCTTCACGGTAATTGTGAGCGACAAATCCGAGCCATTGGTATGCCTCGGAGGCATTCCAGCCGTTAAGCCGGATCACGGTGCGAACCATTGACGCCATCAGCTTGTGAGAATCGACGTTCGGCTGATCCTTTACGATCTCATGCGTAATGGTGCGAAGGTTATCTGGTGTGAGGTTCATACTATATCCTTACTAGTTATTTGATCCGGTTAAATAACTCTGACATCGCCTGAAACAACGTCGTTCGTAGCTATTGACAAATATATTCGAATGCGCGTAACAATGTCAATATCAAATTTTTACAAATCGGCAGTTTACAAGTATAGGCGAAATATAAAAAGGAGAATGCAGTGAATACTTGCTCGAAAGCATATGACGATGCTGATATCCATCACGGCGAACCCTTGCCCCTCGATCTCGTCGCCGTCAATGAATACATCCGCCAGCGAGTGCAGAACAGCAATCGCGGGCAGCTGTCGCTTGAAGTAGGTCTGACCTACAACAAGCTGAACCATTTCGTGCGCAATCCAGGCACGACCTTGCGTGTCGAGGACATGCAAAAACTGATGGTGCATTTCGGCATCGTGAAGCCCGTCACATCGCAGGCTTGACCGGCTATGCGTGTCAGTTCAATAGTCCGAACGTCGCTCTCTGCAGCGATCCAGCAAACCCGCGATCCTCGAACCCATGTGGTGGATACTCGCAACAATTCGACGCGAGACACACATGGACGGGATTGCGATGACCGAGACTAAATGTGCGCTGTGCCAAGGCACGCACAGCCCGGAATATGTCTTTCACGAAAAGGCCGGGTACTGTGTCCCGCCTTCGAAGGCCCCACCAGCGCCGCCGCCGATCCCTGCGGCACCGCAGGCGCCTGTTGATGACGCGGATGACCGTGTGGACGTCGTTCCGCCTGCGCCGCCACCTCCGCCTCCCATACCCGGCCGCGACCTGGATGCCGATGATTGGGCGCTAATGGGTCTCGCGCCGCCAGCGCCGCCGATATCGAGTGCCGAACAGGCCGCACAAGACGCCGCCGACAAGCAAGCGAAACTGGATAATGCATCACCCTATGATCTGGTCGAGCAAGACATCCTGAACCTCAATGCCGGAGCGACGATTTCGGACGTTGAAAAGATCTTGGCCAAGTTCGCCATGCAGCAGGTCGATCCGAAGCGCCCTGTCGCGGAGCAAGTTGTTCGCGACATCATCGAGAGGACCGGCACTGCCAAGATGACGCTTGCGCAAGTGCGGACGTGGTACGCCAAGGCATACGCCGACGCCAGGAATTCAGCAAAGACCGAGATTGTTAAGTCTGGCATGCCGATCCTTCGCATCAACAGGGATGGTTTCGCAGCCAGTATAGAAATGAACCTGCATGATACGTTTCGCAGCGGATCATTCTGCCGTTTGATTTTCGATGAATTTAGACATGACATTCAAGTATGTAAGCGAGACGAGAATACATCGCTTGACTGGCATAAATCGCCGACGCCGTACCTTCATGACGAAGCAGATTATACCCGCCTGTCGGAACACCTACAGCGCAAGTACGGGTTCAATTCCATCGAACAAAATCTGCTTTACCGCTGCATCATGTCAGTCGCCATGGAAACGCGGATCAACAGCATGCAGCAATCGTTCAACATCGCCGCCGCTCGTTATGACGGCAAAAAGCGCATTGACACCTGGTTGACCGATATCTGCGGGGTCGAGGACAGCCCTTTAACCCGTGTATACGGCGCTCGATGGCTGATTGGCGTCGCCGCCCGCGTGTTTGAGCCCGGATGCCAGTTCGATAACGTGTTGTGTTTCGAGGGCGGCCAAGGTGAAGGTAAAACCACGATCCTCCGAACGCTTGCAGGACGACCAGAATATTACTGCTCGTTCACAGGCAAGATGAACGACCGTGACAGCCTAATGAAGGTGCGCGGTAAATTGATTGTCGAGTTTGCCGAAGGCGTCACCACGCGGAAAACCGAACAGGACGAGCAGAAGGAATTCATCACCCGCACCGATGACGAATACCGCGATCCTTACGGGCGCTCGATGAACAAGCACAAGCGGCAGTTCGGGCTGGCGATGACGATGAACCCGAGCGAATATCTGAACGATCCAACCGGCGCTCGGCGCATGTGGGGTGCCCGCTGCGGCGCCATTGACCTGGACGCCTTTCACGCGGTGGTCGGGCAGTTGTGGGGTGAAGCGGTTAGACGTTATCACGGCGGGGAGCGCTGGCACATTGGCAAGGGCGAGACCCTGCTGATCGGCATGCAGAAAGAGAGCGCGGAGGAGAGGCGCAAGCAGCACCCATTGGAGCCTGTTATCGCAAATTGGCTGACCCATACAGGGCACATAATCAATGGGAATTGGCGGCCTCAACACAAAAGGCCGATCCCTTTGACGTTCATCAAGAACGTTGGCGTTGTGCTTCGCGATGTCCTCGGGTTCCAGGATACGCGGCTCGACCGCAAGGACGAAGGCATGATGGCGGATATTTTGACGGTGCTTGGTTTTGAGAAAGCGAAGGTTCGCGGCGAAGGTTTAGGGCGAGATGTGAACCCTCTTCTCGGGTGGTGGCATCAATCATTGCCTCAAGCGGACAGGCGTGCTTTCGCTGCGCAGTTAATTAAAAGTGCCGAACAAGAATGAAAAAGAAGGGTCACACAGCACCGAAAAACTGTGTGTGACCCGTGTGTGTAGGGTCACAGGGTCACACGAACAGTTCCTATGTGAATAATTTGCCTCACATTTTCTCCCCCTACTGTTTTAAACCAAGGGTCACAAGGGTCACACAGGGTCACACAAGGGCTTTCGAGGCGCTTTTGGGGTGAACAACTGGGAGCACACAGGGTCACACAGCAAATCAGCACCGAAACGGCAGTAATTCGCTGATCGCTCGACAACTTAAGCAGTCAAGATCAAATTCCCGCGCTGCGCGGCGCCCCTTCCGTGCAAACGTCTTCGCCACTGCAACACTCTCGTAGGCCGTGCTATCCTGCCAGATCAAATCAGCTAAGAGGGATTCTGGATGAAGCGCTATGTCGTCGTCGCCAAGGCTCTGCGGTCGATACCGGACGGTCAAGATTCGGAGGGAAGCCCGCGCTGGTTGAGATACTTCGAAGAGCTCTCATATACGTTCACAGGCGATCAGCCGATATCGGCGATCTTCGCTCGGCTGGACAGCGACGTGGTAGAGATCAAGCTTCACGATGACGGATCGAACTATCCGGCTCGCCCTGCGGAGCAGTATGAACCCGCCTTTTGACGGGACAAATCAGCCGCGTCCCTCAAGCCGCCGCTTTCCCGTAAAACGGCAACTAAGCCGCGCGGCGTCAGGACTACCAAGGCGTCGCCGCCCTCGCCGATTGACTGCCTCCACACTTTGCCCCACAGCGCGGTTGGCGGCGCTGTACGGTCGAACCCTTGCGGCGGAAGGGTTGGAGGCTCACCCTATCTGTTGTCCTCGAACAGACGGGAGATACTCTTTGACGATGATCGCAAGATTGACTGCTCTGGCGCTGGTCGGTGCAGCACTTCTGACGCCAGGCGTCGCGATGACGCAGGAAGGGAAAGTTGCTGGCTTCTATGTAACCGGCGAACAGCTTAACGATGCTTGCCGCATCTACCTCTCAGTGAGGCGGAACAACGGTCAAGCGAACAGTACTCAGGAAGCTTGGTCGGCCGGCATGTGCTACGGGTATGTAGTAGGCGTAATGGATTTGTACAGCGGTCTAAAGGTTTCCTACAACGCGATTTCCGGAGACCCGCAGCCAGCCTTTTGCACCGGTATGATCAACGGCCTTTCTGCGGCCGAAGCCGTCGCGCTCTACCTTGACCAACATCCAGAGGAACGAAGCGAGGTTGGTTTCTATTTGGTACGGAAGATTCTGGCCGAGAAGTTTCCATGTTGAAGGGGCGTGCCGCCTATGCCCGAACAGATACCGGCACCATGGTGGTGGCATAAGCCGCTGAACCCTGGCGAATGATCGACCCAACATGCAGGCACTGGCGGCCTGCATGTTGGGTGTATCTGGACTTGCATCGCGGTTAGTCCCATTCTCTCTTCGGGAGAGGGGTATGGGACTCCAAGGGCAAAAGGCTTCTCGGCCGAAGAGAAGGCGTAGACGTTCGTTGCTGGAGCAGCGGGCGCTAATTCCGGTTCTGTTGTGCGGTGTTGCCGCTGCCAGCTACTTCGTCCCGCCTACTGAGCAGCACCCCCTTCCGACGGTGCATCGGCAAGGCGAGTCCAGCGCGCCAAATGGCTGCAACATCAAAGGCAATATCAGCGTCGAGACAGGCGAGCGCATCTACCACATTCCTGGCCAGCGATATTACGACGAGACAGTGGTAAACCCGGCCAAGGGCGAACGCTGGTTCTGCTCACAATGGGAAGCGTGGTGGGCAGGATGGCGGAAGTCGAAGGTATAGTCCCCGGGGCGCGACGCCTGCCGGGCAAACCTACCGCATTCCGACCACAGGGCGTCAGCACGTGGGGTCGCCGCGTTCGATGCGACACGACATACCCCCGACATCGAACGCGCGCTGACCGCGCCCTGTCCCGCAAATTTGTCGGTTGGAATAAAGGGTTTGTTAATAGTTTCGGCCCGGCAAGAGTATAAATGAGTCGGTCATCTGAAATCAGCGAAAAGGATTCGCGCACCGATGACCCTCCTCCAGTTCGCCTATGCAATGCTCGCCGTGTCGTATCTCGTCGCCGTGGTGGCGTTATGGGGAGGGCATTAGCGCCTACTGCGCCCAACCTAGCCTGCAAATCCATTTCTGGTATCATGGCCCCTTTCTCTGGGAGGGGATAGCGATGGAATTCAGGGTACTAAGCTGGGTAAGGGGCGTGCTATCAACCGGCAAGGCCAAACTGGTCGTTGACGAAAGAAGGGGACTTGTGGAACTGCGGAGCCGCATTCGCGGGCGGATGTACAGGATCCCGATTTCCCAGGATCAATCGAAAGCGATTGCGGACGCGCACAAACTTTTCGACAAGGCTCGAAAAACGGCTCGCGATGAGCGGATCTATAAGGCCGCCGAGGCAGCCCTTGCCCCTTTGGAGGCGGAGTGACAAGACGCGCGTTCGTTTAGTCGCCCCCTGTTAGCGCCCGTCCCTCGCCTTCGCATAGGCGTTGCCGATCCTCTTGGCGTCGGCTTGCACATAGTCGGGCGTATAGCTGAAACCGACCGCACGCTTCTTGCAGGCCGTGCACTTCATTCGAGGGGCCAGGTCGGTTGCCATCGCTGGCGCGTCCGCACCGTACCGTTCGCGCAGCGCCTCTAGGTCGAGCGTTTGCGAATGGTTACAGTGCAGGCAATGCGCCGTCACTTTCATGTCGTGCTCGATCAATGATGCGAACGTCCACCCGGCCATGCGATACGATACCGACGCCAAGTGAGCATTGCAACGGTTTGTTCCGTGTCTGTTCACCATATGCTAGTCGATCAGTGAAGAGCACCGCTCAGAGCAGTCGTCGCTATTCCTGAGAAGAAGCCGCCGAACGTTTTCACGATATCGGTAGCGGCCTTTAACTTTGCCTGGTTTTCGGGAATGTCTTTCGTAGTCAAAAGGACTATCATGGAACCCAGGAAGGCGAGGGCCATAACAACAAGGATCAGCAGGATGACCCACGGAACCATCCAAGAAAGGTCAACCTTAACGGGTGGATCAACTGCGGTTGTTGCCCCATAAGCGGACGGAATCAAAGTGTCTATTAATTCTTTTATATCCTGCCAAATTTTTGCAAAACTTTGTAATGTCAATGCTAGAATTGCTATAGTTCCGCTGATGGCAATCAACAGTGTAGCGTACTTTGATCTGACATTTATTTCATAAACCTGCGTATCTGGCTTATCATTCATCAGAACAATATCGGCAATTGCGGTTCGATCTTCTTTGTGAATTTCGTATTTATTTAGTATTGCGTCTAACCGCCTCTTGCGCTCGTAAAGCCTCTCGACCTGCTTTCCCCCTGAGCGATAGCCGATATATCCGAAGAGGGCGCCTGCGGCGGCAGTTCCCACAGTGACAGCGATCATAAGAAGCGAATTTGTTGACACTGATTACCCCTCTTGTTTGCCAAGCTTTCGATACACCCATGCCGCGATTAAGTCTTTCAGAAAGACCTCTGTTAGCGGTAGGCACAGCAACGCCCCCCACCCCTGTGGCATGCACGCCCTTGCAACCATTTTAGCTTTATCTAATTTAAATTCGGTCCTGTCCGAGTTTGCGTATGACTTTGAAGTTCATTGAGCCGCTGATGCCCACCCTTGTGGAGAAGCCTCCCGAAGGCCCGGGCTGGATTCATGAAGTCAAGTTCGACGGCTACCGCTCGCAGATGATCATTGATGAGACTGGCACGCGCATTTACACGCGCCGCGGCCTCGACTGGACGGCGAAGTATCGCGACCTCGCAGCCGCAGCGAAGACCCTGGACGTCGAAAGCGCGATCATTGATGGCGAGATCATCGTTCTGAATGAGGCCGGGCTGTCGGACTTTGGCGAGCTTCGAAAGGCTATCACGCGTCGCCAGCACGACCTGTATTTCGTGGCCTTCGATCTCCTGCACCTCAACGGGCACGATCTGCGCGACATGGCTCTGGACGACCGCCGGGAAATACTCGAAAGCATGATCCCGCCAGACAGACGCATCCAGTTCAGTCAGGCGCTGCCCGGCGATGCCATGGCGATCTACCACCTTGTCGACCAAGCTGGCCTGGAAGGCATGGTGTCGAAGCGTCGGGACAGCAAATACCGGAGCGGCAACTCGACGAGTTGGCTAAAGGCGAAGTGCTACAGCGTCGATGAGTTCGATCTTCTCGGAGTGGAGCGTGAGGCCGGCAAGCCAGCCTTCGCTCTGATGGCCGACAGGAAGACCGGGCGATACGTCGGTTCGGCCTTTATCAACTCGAGCCGCGCAATCCGCGAACGACTTTGGCAGCGCGTACAGGAACACACCGGGCTTGCGCCGAAGGGAATGAAGCGGCCAGCGACGCAATGGGTCAAGCCGGGGCTAATAGGGCGCGTGAAGCACTTGCGTGGCGAGGACGACTTGAGGCATGCCTCACTGCAGGATTTTAGGGAGGAGTGAGAGGCGGCCGCAAAGCTTCGCGGAATCTCTTTAAAAGAACGATTTGATGGCCGTCAAAATCTCGTCTCGAAAAAACGTAGCCAAAAGGCCCAATATTATAGCTGAAAAGAACCATTTTGGCGGGCTGGAAATCCGCTCATAGACAATACGGCCTCGCCCGAAATTAAATACAGTCTTAGGTATTACCTTACCGCTCGCCCACGGGATTCCGAAGATTAATGCCGCAAATACGAAAAAAAATATTCCTGGGGGCTTAGCGTCACCTGCCTTGGAGAAAGGAAGTGCCACAAGTATACCAACGCCTGCTGCCAGAGGGAAAACGATAGCCATCTGCAACAAACCCGGATAATTGTGTACGTTGATCCAGGTGTACCACTTCTTAGAGGCTCCTATCACACTCGTTATGCTCTGCTCCAACGCTAGGCAGACGTTTCTTTCTCCAGAAATTTCGTAGCTTACTGGCGCCATCCACGTCTCGCGCAGCCGAACGCTTACCCTATTAGGTATATTGTACTCAAAAACGCTGTAGCTAATAGATGAAATTCTGCTGGATTCGATGAAAGGATCCTTTAGCAACTCATCAATGTTGTCTGAAGTTATCGACCTTTCATTCATCAATTCAATGGTTACTGTCGGAAGCTTTCCAATGTGCTTTTGAATAGTCGCCGATATGGCAGTTAATTGATCCCTTGAAAAGACGTAACATCCCTGCTGTTTCTTGGTAATGCTCAGCTTGTCAGTCGGCACAACTACAGCCTGACTCATTCTATTTCCCCCATTTGGCCGGCCAGCATAACGAACCAGTGCTAGGCGAGCAACTTCAACCCCATTGCCCCCCTCGACCGCCGATGCGCCTACCGTCCCGGCTCGCCAGCCGCTTCGGCTGCTTCCTGAGCGAGGCGCGTTATCTCAGCCAGCCATTCTGGTGAGCCTTCAATCAATCCGTCTTCACGCGGCACCTTTTCGCGGATCGCCAGCACGTCCTCACGGCGATAGCGCGGGCGGCCCTCGCTCGACCATGCGACCCTTTGCAGGCCGAACTGTTTGCGAAGCTGCCACCATCGTGTGCGGCCAACACCAAGCAGCTTGGCCGACTGTTTGGCGTTGAGCGTGGCGGCGTTTGTTGGGTCATTCATGGGATCGATCATGCCGCGGCATCCTTAGCGAGTTGGATTGTTTGCGCGATTTGATCCTGGTCGCTGTTTTGCTTCGGAACGGACATCACAAAATCATGCCAATACGTTAGCGCGGCGCGGCGTTTGGCGAGGCCAGATGCCCGGCGATAGCTCGACGCGGTGCGGTCGCCGACACGATGCGAGATCGTTTCTTCGGCCGTCTCATATGACACGTCCGTCTCGTCGCCAAGATACTCGCGCAGCGATGAACGAAAGCCGTGGACGGTCACGTCGCCTGGTGTCAGATGCAGGAAGGCCGATGCTGACAGGTGGTCAGCGCGTTTGCCGCGACCGCCACGGGAGCCGGGGAACACAAAGGCATGATCGCCGATACGTTCATGGAGCTGGTGTCGAATGATCTGCATGGCGCGATCCGTCAGCGGAACATCATGGGGACGCTTGTTCTTCATGCGTGACGCCGGGATATGCCAGACACCCTCATTCAGATCGAACTCGGGCCATTTCGCCTGTGTCGCCTCCGTCTTGCGCGCCCCGGTTAAAATGATGAACTCAAGCGCGCGTGCAGCTAACGTCGCCCTCGTCCTCAACCCCTCGCAAAACGACGGTACGGCGCGGTAGGGCAGCGATTTGTTGTGTGTCGTCGTGTGATCGAGCGGGGTGACGTGGGCAATGATGCGAGCGACGGCCGGGTTGCCGGATCGAAGGCCCTTGGCGACGGCGACATCGAACACGCGCCGAATGACCGACAGGACGAAGCGCTTCTGCGGAACGCGGTCATCGAAGGGCTTCAAGACAAGCCGAATGTCCTCGACCGTGATCTGTGCCACAGGGTCGCCGTGGATCGCCTTGCAGGCCTCGATTGCTCGATCCCACTTGACCTGTTCACGGTCGAGATGACGCCACTTGGGCTTCAAAACATTGAACGTCTCGGCGGCTAGTTCAAGGAACGTCATGCCGGCTTGCTTAGCCGCTTTAACGACCTGGATAGGGTCAAGGCCCGTGGCGAGCACGTCGCGATGATCCGTCGCCTTGGCGCGAGCCTGTGCCAGCGTGACAGCCCCTAAGCCGGCCTCTCGGCGCTTGCCGGTGACAGGCGACGTGTACAGGAACGAGAACGTTGCGCCGTTCCAATAAAGGCCGCCACCGTCGGCCACCCTGCCCGGACCCTTGAACGCCTTCACCTCGCGGTCGGTCAGTCGATTAATTCCACGTGCCATAATTTATGCCCCTTGTGTTGCGTTGACCCCACAATGCATCCCACAAAGGTCGCTTGCACGCACCTGACCTCATGTGAACACTGACGAACACTCAGCCAGAAGAACGCAGCAAAATCAACGCCAAAATGCACCTATTCCCCAAGGCCTTCAAGGCCATACGCATTTTTTACGTAAACGTCAAATTTTGTCACGCGGATTTTGCAATTGCGGCGGCGCGTATTAAATTCAATCGACGCCGGATCAAATCAACCGGCGACAGATCAGAACCAGCCGACCGGAACCCCTGCCATGCTTGCCAGACCCGACGCCTATCGTTGCATCGAATGCGGCCTGCCCTATCGAGCGGAAGGGTTCTGCTACCATGAGGGCAGACTGGAACACGGTGCCGCCTACTGGTCGGATCGCGGCATATTGTGTTCACCGCAATGCTCCCTCGCCCACCACCGTAAACGCGCCGCCGAAGGCACGCTGCGGCAGGAGCCTGCGCCGGACCCGTTTGAATTCTAGCCGCTGATGCGACGCCAGCTTTCCTGACGCCGGCCCCCGAAAGCAAATCCTTAACCATAGCGGTTCAGCATCTACCTTTGATCAACGGGGATTCCCTGTTTGAAAAGGACGGCGCGGCTCCTTCGCCGCACAGCGCTTCTCGCACTCGCGGCGACGATGGCGCTGTCGACGGCGGCAAAGGCCTCGGATTTTTCCGAGCCGTGGAAGAACGCTGACCGCGCCCTCATCGTCGATGCCTATGAATACAATTCCATCGACTGGGCCCAGCTCGCCACCGACAAGCGGGTCGTCGGCTTCATCAACAAGGCGTCCGACGGCATGCCGCCGCCCTATTTCTGTTTGGGCGGCGACACCGAGGTGAAGCTCTGCAAGGCGCTATGGAAACGCCATGCGGTGACGCGCGAACTGTTCCAGACGCGCCGGGTGGTTGCCAAGGCGCTCGGAATGAAATGGGGAGCCTATCACCTTGCCCGTCCCGGCAATCCGGTCGAGCAGGCCAACAATTTCCTCGATTTCGCCGAGCCCGCACCGGACGATCTCATGGCTCTCGACATCGAAGGCAATGATCCCTCGCAATGGATGTCGCTCGACGATGCCGAGGAGTTCGTGCGCCAGGTGCATCGGCGTATCGGCCGTTTCCCGGTGCTCTACACCAACGGCAAGACGGCCCAGTACATCGCCGATAACAGCTACAGATACAGGCTGCTGTCGCGGCTGCCGCTCTGGTATGCGCGCTACAAGTCCGACATCGACGTGCATTTTCCGATGGGCAACTGGCAAGGCTACGCACTGTGGCAGTTTTCGGCGCAAGCCAATTGCGGCCGGTTCCGCTGCCCTTACAGGGTCGCCGGCACGCCTAACGACATCGACGTCAATGTCGCGCCGACGGACGCCGCCACACTGCGAGCGCAATGGCCGTTCGGTGGGCTCATCGATGTGCCGCCCGACTATCTCGCCTCGATACCGCTGCCTGTCTCACGCGAAGCCGGCCTCGCCGGCAATGTCACCATCACCTACGCCTCGGTGGCGGCGCCGCCGACCTTCGAGGAAATGATTGTGGCGTTGGGCACGCGCTGGACGAGGTTTCGCGACGGCTTCCGCATGCCAGTCGTGAAGACGGTGCCGCGGCGGCCGGGCTTCGGCATTGTCCAATATGTCGCCTGGAAGCGGACCGAACAGCGTTCGCCCGCACAACTCGACGCTGCCTTTGCCGCAGCCGATCCACTCAGCACCGCTTCAACCGAACTCGATCGCGGCCAGCGGTAAGCCAATACGGAACTTCAGTTTCCCTGTTCGCGTGCCACGGCCTGCCAGCCGATGTCACGGCGGCAGAACCCGTCCGGCCAGTCGATGCGGTCGAGCGCGGCATAGGCCCGCGCCTGCGCCTCGCCGACCGTGGCGCCTGATGCCGTGACGTTGAGGACGCGGCCGCCATTGGCGACCAGCGCGCCGCCATTGATGGCGGTGCCGGCGTGGAAGATCTGGACGCCATCGCTCGCCGCCTGCTCGACGCCACGGATCACGGAGCCTTTTTCCGGCGTGCCGGGATAGCCCCTCGCCGCCATTACCACGGTCAGTGCGGCCTCGTCGCGCCAGCGTATGGAAGTGTGCGCCAGCTGACCGTCCACGGCGGCGTTGAGCAGGACCAGCAGATCGTCCTTCAGCCGCATCACCAGCACCTGGCATTCCGGGTCGCCGAAACGGGTGTTGTATTCGATCAGCTTCGGGCCTTTGTCCGTGATCATCAGCCCGGCGAACAGCACGCCGGAGAAAGGCGCGCCAAGTTCCGCCATGCCGCGCATGGTTGGCTCGATGATCTCGCGCATGGTGCGCTCGACCAGTTCCGGCGTCATCACCGGGGCCGGCGAATAGGCGCCCATGCCGCCGGTGTTGGGGCCGGTGTCGCCATCGCCGACCCGCTTGTGGTCCTGCGCGGTGCCGAAGGGAAGTGCTGTGGTGCCGTCGCAGAGGCAGAAGAAACTCGCCTCCTCGCCGGTCATGAACTCCTCGACCACAACTTCCGCGCCGGCCGCGCCGAAGGAACCGTCGAAACAGGCATCAAGTGCTGCCCGCGCCTCGTCCAGTGTCATGGCGACGGTCACGCCCTTGCCAGCGGCGAGGCCATCGGCCTTGATGACAATCGGCGCGCCGGTCTTTTCGAGATAGGCTTTGGCGGAGGCCAGATCACTGAACCGGCCATAGGCGGCGGTCGGGATGTTGTAGCGGGCGCAGAGATCCTTGGTGAAACCTTTCGAACCCTCCAGCTGTGCCGCAGCCTTTGAGGGTCCGAAAACGCGGATGCCTTGCGCGCGCAGATCGTCGGCAATGCCGGCGACCAGCGGCCCTTCCGGGCCAACGACGACGAGGTCGATCTTTTTCTC
>NZ_RZRQ01000110.1:0-18293 GCF_003997785.1 Mesorhizobium sp. M7D.F.Ca.US.004.01.2.1
ACGATGACCAGCTGCTTCGACTTTTCGCGCACTTCGACGACATCGCCCGGCTTGCAGCGATACGAGCCGATGTTGACGCGCTTGCCGTTGACGTTGACGTGGCCGTGGTTGACGAACTGACGGGCGGCGAAAATGGTCGGCACGAACTTGGCGCGGTAGACGACCGCGTCGAGACGCGACTCGAGCAGGCCGATCAGGTTCTCCGAGGTGTCGCCCTTGCGGCGATCCGCCTCTTCATAGACCTTGCGGAACTGCTTTTCCGAAACGTCGCCATAGTGACCCTTCAGCTTCTGCTTGGCGCGCAGCTGCAGGCCGAAATCGGAAAGCTTGCCCTTGCGGCGCTGGCCATGCTGGCCGGGGCCGTATTCACGCTTGTTGACCGGGGACTTCGGGCGGCCCCAGATGTTTTCGCCAAGACGGCGGTCGATCTTGTACTTCGCGGATTCGCGCTTGCTCATCGCATTCCCTTTTCAAAACAACACACCCGGAACCTCATGGCCCGGGTGAAGGAAACGCGCCCTCCTCTGGCCCCCGTTTTCGAGACCTGACAGGGTTTTCCCACGCAACGCGGCGGAAAACCCACGGGACACGTCATTTCAAACAAGATAGTAGAATTGAGTTTCCACGAATCTTGCGCACATAAAGAAAACCACCGGGCATTGCGGCCCGGTGTTGGCGCGCTGATTAAACGGAGATTTAACCGGTGTCAAGCTTGTGGCTGGCGCGGCGCAACGCAACCCTATAGCGTTCACGACGTTGATGCGATGCCGGATGTGGCGGGAGGTTTGCGCCAACGGCACCAGGAAGGGATCTGGAGCTTGAGGAGTCCAATGAGCATGAAGAAGTTCTTCCTTACCTTGGCAGGCGCCGCGGTGCTTGCAGGTTCGATGGCGGTGGCGCCCGAACCGGCGATGGCGCGCCATTGGCATGGCCACAAACAAGTCTGCCGCATCATCGTCAAGAAGAGAGTGGTGTGGCGGCACGGCCATCGCAGGGTGATCGTCGAGCGGATACGGCGCTGCCATCGCTGGTAAGGCAAAACATTTGCCCGGAGATTCTGCTTAAGGAAACAAGGCCCGCAGTTCCGCTACGGGCCTTGTTTCCTTGGGCCGGCGTTTCGCGAATGACACACTCAGTCTTTTGACTTCTTTTCCGGCAGGCCCTTGCGCTTGGTCTCGGCGAATTCCTCGAGCTGCTTTTCGCTCATCGATTCGTACATTCCCTTGGAAGCGCCTTGGAGTTCGCTCTTCTTCGTTTCGCCGCGCTTGGCCGACAAGGCAGCGCCGGCGGCTTTCTGCTGGGCTTTCGAGGTGGCTGGCATGGTGCTTCTCCTTTCCTGTCGGAGAAACGCCGCGCTTCGGCGGTGGTTCCAGCGCCGGCGGTCCAGTCCCTCAGCCGGCTGTGCCAGCCCATCAGGCGGCCGGCTTTGGCGATTTTCGTTGGCAGCCTTCCCGCCTCCAGAGCCCTGGTGTAGGACGGCTGAATGAAATCACTGACCGATCCCTCGCAAGCACTCTCCACCGGCCTCGCGAAAATCCGCACCGAATTCCACGTGCCGGATGGATTTCCGGTAGCCGTAATGGCCGCCGCGGAGGCGGCGGCCAAACGTTTGCCAAACCAGCATGCCGATCGAACTGATATACCCTTCGTCACGCTCGATCCGGCAGCCTCCACCGATCTTGATCAGGCGTTTTCAATCGAGGCGAGCGGCAGCGATCTTCTGCTGCATTATGCCATTGCCGACGTAGCCTGGTTCGTCGAAGACGGCGACGCGATCGATCTCGAGGCCTGGACGCGAGGCGAGACGCTTTACTTGCCGGACGGCAAGGCCGGTCTATACCCGCCGGCACTTGCCGAGGGTGCGGCGAGCCTGTTGCCGGATGGACCGCGTCCAGCTGTCATCTTCACCGTTCGGGTCGCCGGGGACGGTCTGGTGAAATTGGACGGCGCGGAGCGGGCAATCATCCAAAGCCGCGCGAAGCTCGCCTATGACAGCGTGCGGGCCTCCGATGTCCCGGCCGGCTTTGCCGAAATGGCGCGACGCATGGCGATGAACGAAAAGGGTCGTGGCGCGTCCCGCGTCGACCCGCCCGAGCAGGAGGTGGAAAGGCTGGCCGATGGCACATTCCGGCTTTCGTTCAGACCGCTGCTGCAATCCGAACAAGACAACGCCGCGCTTTCGCTGGCCGCCAACATGGCAATTGCCGATGCCATGCTTGCGCACCATACCGGGTTGTTCCGTGTGATGTCGGAGCCAGATGCTTTCAAGGTGCAAAGACTGCGCAACGCGGCACAGGCTCTGGGACTGTCTTGGCCGGCCTCCACCAGCTTGCGTGACTATCAGCGAACCCTTGACCCGGCCGATCCGCAACAGGCGGCGCTGATGCTGGAAATCCGCCATGCAAGCCCCGGCGCATCTTACCAACCCTACAAAGAGGGGGTTGTCCCCTGGCATGAGGCGATGGCTGCGACCTATGCTCATGCAACCGCGCCGCTCAGGCGGCTGGCCGATCGCTACGTCGTGCGCTGCGCGCTGGCGATCGCCAACGGCCAGCCCGTGCCGCAGGCCGTCACCGATGCGTTCACTGGACTGCCGAAGGTGATGGGGCGTGCGGATGCCAGCGCTTCGCAGATCAACCATGCGGCCATCGACCTTGCCGAGGCGGTCATGCTCAGGGGACGCGAGGGAGAGACGTTCAGAGCCGTCGTGACCGACGTCAACCACGGCGTGCGCGTCCAACTTGCCGACATGCCTGTCGTGGCCAACCTGAAGGCCTCCGGGCTCGAACAGGGTGATGGCCTGACTCTAAGGTTGGTCTCGGCCGATCCGGATCAACGCAGCATCGTGTTCGAACCTGCCTGAACGGCAGACGGTCCGGTCACGGCCTAGCGCACGACCAGTCCAAAGCCCTGCATCAGCCGGCTGGTTGCGAAGTCCACCTTGCCGGAGGTAAAGACGGCGATGTCGGGCTCGCCCATCGGCAGCGGCCCATCGACCGGCGCCAGCAGCGACATGGCGCGGCGGGCGATCGCTTCGGCCGGGTCGATCCAGTCGACCGGCCAGGGCGCGGTCTTGCGCATGCGATTGGCCAGGAACGGATAATGGGTGCAGCCGAGTACGATGATGTCGGTGCGGGCGCCGTCCTTCTCGACAAAGCATGGCGCGATCTCCTCGCGCACGATCTCCTCGTCGACGAACCCCTGGCGCATATAGATTTCGGCCAGCGGCGCCAGCCGGTCCGAGCCGACCAGCCGCACGTGGCATTTCTGCGCCCATTTGCTGATCAGGTCGCGCGTGTATTGACGCTTGACCGTGCCAGGCGTCGCCAGCACCGAGACGAGCCCGGAGCGGGTGCGTTCCGCCGCCGGCTTGATCGCTGGAACCGTACCGACAAAGGGATGACCGGGGAATTTCTGGCGCAACGCGTCAATCACCAGCGTCGACGCCGTGTTGCAGGGAATGACCGAAATCTCGGGCCGGAATTTCTCCAGCAGTGTGCCGAACAAGCCAAGGATATGGGCGTTGAGGGCTGGTTCCTCCCAGGCGCCATAGGGGAAAGCGGCATCGTCGGCGACATAGACAAAGCGGCGGTCAGGCATCAGCACGCGCGCTTCGCGCAGCACAGTAAGCCCGCCGATGCCCGAATCGAACATCAGGATCGGCCGCTCAGTCATTGTCGGTTCCCTTGCCACCCAGCGGCGGCGTGTCACTGTCGTCACCATTGGCGGCGTCACCATTGGCGGCGGGCGGCTGGCGACCCACTTCAGCCTTGCGGGCACGCGCGGCGGCCGCGGGCAGGCGCCGTGGATCATCGCCAGGGGAACCATCGCCGCGCGGCATCGCCGGCGAAAACCGGTCGAGCGACGAGATGATGCCGCGCAGCACCTTCAACTCCGGTTCGGCAAAACCGGCGCGCGTCAGCACAGCGCGCAGATTGTCGATCATTTTCGGCTTCTTCGGTGCCGGCCGGAAATAGCCGCGCGCTTCCAGGGCGCCTTCGAGATAGGCGAACAGACCGTGTAGCTCTTCCTTGCTTGCCGGCTTCATGTCCGGACCGGAAAAATTGGTCTTCGTCTCGTCTTCCAGGCCGGACTTCATCCACTCGTAGGACATCAGCAGCGCGGCCTGGGCAATGTTGAGCGAGGAGAAATCGGGATCGACCGGAAAGGTCACGATCTCGTCGGCAAGGCCGACCTCGTCATTGTAGAGGCCGAAGCGCTCGCGCCCGAACAGGATGCCGGTGCGCTGGCCCAGTACGTGACGAGCCCGTAGCACCCTGCCCGCTTCCACCGGCCCGCGCACGGATTTGAAGCCATCGCGTTGCCTGGCCGTGGTGGCGAAGACAAAGTTCAGGTCGGCGAGCGCCGAGGCCAGATCGTCGAAGACGGTGACAGCGTCGATGACATGATCGGCGCGGCTGGCCGCCGCGCGTGCCTTCTCGCTCGGCCAACCGTCACGAGGGTTGACGAGACGCAGCTCCGACAGACCGAAATTGGCCATGGCGCGCGCGACCATGCCGATGTTCTCACCGAGCTGCGGCTCGACCAGGATGATCGCCGGGCCGGTGGCTGGAATGGTCATGGCGTCTTCAGTGGCTGGCATGATTGTCAATGAACTGCTGTTTGCGGCATTTCAGCGTCCCCTGCCATATTCAGCCGCGAAAATGAAGCATTCGCAAATGATGGAGGCCAGGGCCTCACATTCGTGACCGATCGCCGTTTGCGTGGCCAAAAACGCTTTGATATACGGGCGGCATCTCCCGGTCGAACGCCACGTGGGCAAGGCCGTCCTATTTCCCAGCAACGAGGCATTCTTTCCATGGCGAAGATCAAGGTGGCGAACCCGGTCGTCGAACTCGACGGCGACGAGATGACCCGTATCATCTGGCAGTTCATCAAGGACAAGCTGATCCACCCTTATCTCGACCTCAAGCTCGAATATTACGACCTCGGCATCGAGCATCGTGACGCCACCAACGACCAGGTGACCATCGATTCGGCCAACGCCATCAAGAAATACGGCGTCGGCGTGAAATGCGCGACGATCACCCCCGACGAGCAGCGCGTCGAGGAGTTCAAGCTGAAGAAGATGTGGAAGTCGCCGAACGGCACCATCCGCAACATCCTCGGCGGCACGATCTTCCGCGAACCGATCATCATGAAGAACGTGCCGCGCCTGGTGCCTGGCTGGACCAAGCCGATCATCGTCGGCCGTCATGCCTTCGGCGACCAGTACCGCGCCACCGATTTCCGCT
Source organism: Mesorhizobium sp. M7D.F.Ca.US.004.01.2.1 (assembly GCF_003997785.1). Lineage (NCBI taxonomy): Bacteria > Pseudomonadati > Pseudomonadota > Alphaproteobacteria > Hyphomicrobiales > Phyllobacteriaceae > Mesorhizobium > Mesorhizobium sp. M7D.F.Ca.US.004.01.2.1. Next base: position 5,256 of record NZ_RZRQ01000110.1, read on the forward strand.
TTCCCGGCAAGGGCAAGCTGACGATCAAGTTCGTCGGCGAGGACGGCAAGGTCATCGAGCATGACGTCTACGACGCACCGGGCGCCGGCGTCGCCATGGCCATGTACAATCTCGACGACTCGATCCGCGAATTCGCGCGGGCCTCGCTGAACTATGGCCTGCTGCGCAACTATCCGGTCTATCTGTCGACCAAGAACACCATCCTCAAGGCCTATGACGGCCGCTTCAAGGACATCTTCCAGGAAGTCTACGAGGCCGAATTCGAGGCCGAGTTCAAGTCGAAGAAGCTGTGGTATGAACACCGCCTGATCGACGACATGGTGGCCTCCGCCCTGAAATGGTCGGGCGGCTATGTCTGGGCCTGCAAGAACTATGACGGCGACGTGCAGTCCGACACGGTCGCGCAAGGCTTTGGCTCGCTCGGCCTGATGACCTCGGTGCTGATGACGCCGGACGGCAAGACGGTGGAAGCCGAGGCCGCGCACGGCACCGTCACCCGCCACTACCGCCAGCACCAGAAGGGCGAGGAAACCTCGACCAACTCGATCGCCTCGATCTTCGCCTGGACGCGTGGCCTCGCCCACCGCGCCAAGCTCGACGACAATGCCGAATTGAAGCGCTTTGCCGACACGCTGGAAAAGGTCTGTATCCAGACGGTCGAGTCCGGCTTCATGACCAAGGACCTGTCGCTGCTGATCGGCCCCGATCAGCCCTGGCTTTCGACCTCGGGTTTTCTCGACAAGATCGACGAGAACCTGCAGAAGGCGATGGCCTGACCGGCAACCGGCATGGGCAAGCCCACCGTCCACGGGGCGGATTACAGCGTCTACGTGCGCATCGTCCGCCTCGTGCTTGCGGAGAAAGGCATCGACTACGAGCTTGTGCCGGTCGATGTCTTTGCCGCCGAGGGCATTCCCGCCTGGTATTTCGAGCACCATCCGTTCGGTCGCATCCCGGCGTTCTCGTATGACGGGTTTCGGCTCTTCGAGACGAGCGCGATCGCGCGCTATGTCGACGAGGCTTTCGCAGGACCAGATCTCCAGCCAACGGACGCTCGCGCCCGCGCAACCATGAACCAGATCATCGGCATGCTCGACGCCTATGCCTACAGGTCGATGGTCTGGGATGTCGCCGTCGAGCGGCTGGAGAGGGAGCCCCCCGACGAGACCCTGATCGCCAACGGGCTTTCACAGGCCAGCAAAGCGCTTCAGACGCTTTCCTCGCTGAAAGCGCCGGGGCCGTGGTTGTTGGGCGATCGGCTGACACTGGCCGATCTGCACGCAGCGCCGATCATCGGTTATTTTCTCAAAGTCAGTGAAGGGCAAAAGCTGCTGGCCGAATTTCCTGAAATCCAGGCTTGGTGGGACCGGATTTCAGCGCGCGCCAGCTTTGCCGCGACCACTCCGGCGGCCTGAGCCCACCTTCATTCCGGAAGGTAGATTTCCGCCTTCATGAAGGTCTTGGCGCGACCCAGGATCAGCACACGATCTCCGGCCAGGTCGCACAAAAGGTGCCCGCCGCGCTGCGAGCACTGGAACGCTGACAGATGGGTTTTGCGGAGCTTTTCAGCCCAGTACGGCACCAGCGTCGCGTGAATGGAGCCAGTTACCGGATCCTCGGGGATGCCTGCTCCGGGAACGAAATAACGGGAGACGAAATCATGCGTTTGCCCGCGCGCGGTGATGACCAGTCCAAGCGGATGAAAGGCGCCGATCCTGAGCAAATCGGGAACGAAGGACCGCACGGACTGCTCATCGGCAAACTCGACGAACAGGTTCTCGAAATTACGAAAGCCTGCAACCGGATGCGGGGACAAAATATCCCGCAGCGCCGATACGGTTTCGCCATCGACAGGTTGCGGCGGAAAACAGGGCAGGTCGAGCTGATAGGCGCCCTGCCGCTGGGAGACCCGCAACTCGCCTACCCGTGTGGCAAAGGCCATGTCGTCAGCCACATTGTGTTGCGAAGCCAACACATGGGCAATCGCCAGGGTGGCATGGCCACAGAAGTCGACTTCGTGAACCGGCGTGAACCAGCGCAAATCCCAGCCCTTGCCATTGCGCCGCGCAAAGGCGGTCTCGGCCAGATTGTTCTCGTTCGCGATGGCCTGCATGACATCGTCCGCCAGCCAGTCCTCCAGGATGAGGACGGCGGCGGGATTACCCTGAAAGGCCCGGTCGGCAAAAGCGTCTACCTGATACATGATCAGCGTGGGCACGGCACCCTCCAGATGTCAGCCAGGCAGCCGGCTGTCAGGCCGGCCACGCTTCGAGGGGTGCTGGTTTACGCCGCCTCGCTGATCGCAGCCCTCACCGCCGCAATCGCATCATTGGCCTTGGAAGCATCGGGGCCACCGGCCTGCGCCATATCGGGCCGACCGCCGCCGCCCTGCCCGCCCAGTGCGGCGGAGGCGACGCGCACCAGGTCGACGGCGCTGAAGCGGCCGACGAGATCGTCGGTGACGGCGACCACAACACTCGCCTTGTTGTCCTCACCGGCGCCGACGAAGACGACGACGCCGGAACCGAGCGAACTCTTGCCAGCATCGGCCAGCGGCTTCAAATCCTTGGGCGAGACCCCGGAGACCGCCTTGCCAAGGAAGCCGACACCGGCCACGGTCTCGTTCTCCGACGGCGCACCAGCGGCAGCACCGCCGCCCAGCGCCAGCTTCTTGCGCGCTTCGGTCAGTTCCTTTTCGAGCTTCTTTCGCTCATCGAGCAGCGCCTCGACACGCGCCGGCACGTCGGCCGGCGAGATCTTCAGTGTCGCGGCGACCGATTTCAGACGCCGGTCCTGCTCATCGAGATGCCTGCGCGCGGCTTCGCCGGTCAACGCCTCGATGCGGCGTACGCCGGCGGCGACCGCACTGTCCGACACGACACGCACCAGGCCAATGTCGCCGGTCGCCCTGACATGCGTGCCGCCGCAGAGCTCGACCGAATAGGGCCGGTTGGCCTTGGCGCCATGCACGCCGGTGCCCATCGACACGACGCGCACTTCGTCGCCATATTTCTCGCCAAACAGCGCCATGGCGCCTTCGGCGATGGCATCGTCGACCGACATCAGGCGCGTGGACACCGGGCTGTTCTGGACGACGATCTCGTTGGCCATGCGCTCGACCTCTTCGAGATCCTCTGGCGAAATGGGCTTGTTGTGCGAGATGTCGAAGCGCAGGCGCTCCGGCGCCACCAGCGAACCCTTCTGCGCGACATGGCTGCCCAGCACCTCGCGCAGCGCCTCATGGATCAGATGCGTCGCGGAATGGTTGGCGCGCAGCCTGGTGCGGCGCGCGTGATCGACCTTCAACTCGACGGCGGCGCCCGTCTTGACGGTGCCGCTGGCCACCTTGCCGACATGGACGAACAGCCCATCAGCCTTCTTTTGCGTATCCGAAACCTCGATCGAAAAACCTTCGCCTGAAATGATACCGGTGTCGCCCATCTGGCCGCCGGACTCGGCATAGAACGGCGTCTGGTTGACGACGATCGCCACCGCGTCGCCCTTGCCGGCGCTGTCGACAGTCTTGCCGTCCCGGACAAGCGCCTGGATGATGCCTTCCGCAGCTTCAGTCTCGTAGCCGAGGAACTCGGTGGCGCCTGCCTTCTCGCGCACGGAGAACCAGATGGTCTCGGTGGCCGCGTCGCCAGACCCAGCCCAATGCTTACGCGCCTCGGCCTTCTGCTGCTCCATCGCATTGGTGAAGCCGGCAAGATCGACCGAGATGCTGCGCTGGCGCAGCGCATCCTGTGTCAGATCGAGCGGGAAGCCGTAGGTGTCGTAGAGCTTGAAGGCCGTTTCGCCGTCCAGCATGTCGCCGGCATGCAGCGTTTCCGTCGCCTCGGAGAGCAGGCCGAGGCCGCGCACCAGCGTCTTGCGAAACCTGGTCTCCTCAAGCTTGAGGGTCTCGGTGATCAACTGTTCGCCGCGCAGCAATTCAGGATAGGCCTGGCCCATTTCGCGCACCAGCGCCGGCACCAGCTTCCACATCAGCGGCTCGCTGGCACCGAGTAACTGCGCATGGCGCATAGCGCGGCGCATGATGCGGCGCAGGACATAGCCCCGGCCTTCGTTCGACGGCAGCACGCCGTCGGCCACCAGGAAGGAGGACGAGCGCAGATGATCGGCAATGACGCGGAAGGACGCGACCGTCTCCTTGTCGGGACCATGCCCGATGGCGGACGAGGCCGCGTCGATCAGATGACGGAACAGATCGGTCTCGAAGACGCTTTCCACCCCCTGCAGGATGGACGCCATGCGCTCCAGGCCCATGCCGGTGTCGATCGACGGGCGCGGCAGGTCGATGCGCTCCTCCTTCGTCACCTGTTCATACTGCATGAACACCAGGTTCCAGAACTCGAGGAAACGGTCGCCATCCTCCTCCGGGCTGCCGGGAGGTCCGCCCCAGATGTGTTCGCCACGGTCGATGAATATCTCCGAGCACGGCCCGCAGGGTCCAGTATCGCCCATTGCCCAGAAATTGTCCGAGGTCGCGATGCGAATGATGCGATCGTCCGAAAACCCGGCGATCTTCTTCCAGAAGCCGGCCGCCTCGTCGTCCGTGTGATAGACGGTGACCAGCAGCTTGTCCTTGTTCAGCCCGAACTCCTTGGTGATCAGGTTCCAGGCAAGCTCGATGGCGCGCTCCTTGAAATAGTCGCCAAAGGAGAAATTGCCGAGCATCTCGAAAAAGGTCAGATGGCGCGCGGTATAGCCGACATTGTCGAGATCGTTGTGCTTGCCGCCGGCGCGAACGCTCTTCTGGGCGGTCGAGGCGCGCGAATAGGGCCGCTTCTCCAGGCCGGTGAAGACGTTCTTGAACTGCACCATGCCGGCGTTAGTGAACATCAGCGTCGGGTCGTTGCGCGGCACCAGCGGGCTCGACGCGACGATCTCGTGACCCTCCTTGCGGAAGTAGTCGAGAAATGTCGACCGGATTTCGTTCACGCCACTCATGAATGCTGCCTTTTCGGAAGAGCCGCCGGCAAACCGACGGAAATGGGCTCTGCGTTTTAGAAGATAGGACTTGGCCTTTTAGCCGCCGCGCTTCACCCTGTCCAGAAACACGGAATTGGTCCAATCCATGGCCCCTGCCGGCAGTTCGAACCCGCTTGGTTTTGCCGCCAAAACGCAAAACCGCCGGCACTGGGCCGACGGTTTCGAAACGCAATACTCGGAACTCGATTACATAAGCCTGAGATAATAGAACGCGATTATGGCCGAACTCCGGCCGGCATCGCGCACGAAGCTGTTACATCGCGCCGGATTCTTCCTCGAAACCGTCGTCGCCACCTTCAGAGCCGCCATTCTCAAGGAACTTCTCGGCGATCAGCCCGGCATTCTGCCTGAGCGCCAGTTCGATCTCGCGCGCGGTGTCGGGGTTATCACGCAGGAACAGCTTGGCATTCTCGCGACCCTGGCCGAGACGCTGCGAATTGTAGGAGAACCAGGCGCCCGACTTCTCGACCACGCCGGCCTTGACTCCGAGATCGACCAGTTCGCCGGTCTTGGACACGCCTTCACCATACATGATATCGAACTCGACCACCTTGAAGGGCGGCGCCAGCTTGTTCTTGACCACCTTGACGCGGGTCTGGTTGCCGACGACCTCGTCGCGGTCCTTGACCGAACCGATGCGGCGGATATCGAGGCGCACCGAAGCGTAGAATTTCAGCGCGTTGCCGCCGGTGGTGGTTTCGGGCGAACCGAACATGACGCCGATCTTCATGCGGATCTGGTTGATGAAGATGACCATGGTGTTGGAGCGCGAGATCGAAGCGGTCAGCTTGCGCAGCGCCTGGCTCATCAGGCGGGCCTGCAGGCCGGGCAGCGAATCGCCCATCTCGCCTTCGATTTCGGCGCGTGGCGTCAGCGCGGCGACCGAATCGACCACCAGCACGTCGATGGCGCCGGAGCGCACCAGCGTGTCGCAGATTTCCAGCGCCTGCTCACCAGTGTCGGGCTGCGAGATCAGGAGGTTCTCGAGATCGACGCCAAGCTTGCGGGCATAGACTGGGTCAAGCGCGTGCTCGGCATCGACGAAGGCGCAGATGCCGCCCTTCTTCTGAGCTTCGGCCACGGTGTGCAGGGCCAGCGTCGTCTTGCCCGAGCTTTCCGGCCCATAGATCTCGACGATGCGGCCGCGCGGCAGGCCACCGACGCCAAGCGCGATGTCGAGGCCAAGCGAGCCTGTCGGCACCGTTTCGATCTCGACGACCTGCTCGTTCGCGCCGAGCCGCATGATCGAGCCCTTGCCGAAAGCCCGCTCGATCTGCGACAGCGCCGCATCCAGAGCCTTTGATTTGTCCACTGCCTTATCCTCTACAAGCCGCAAAGAATTCTGAGCCATGATACATCACCCCTTGGTCGTCAATGAAGGCCGGACAATCCGTAATCCCTGCCATTTTGTACCTTTTTTGTTCTCGTTTGGCAAGAGGGGTCAAATATCTGAAAAACAATCAATATCCAGATTTGTTCTTTTTTTGTCTCACGATTCGTTTCACGATGCATCCCGCATTGGGCCAGACGGCTCGATTGTTTCGATCTGCCGAATCGCTGCCTTGCATGCGAAGCTTCGTCACGCAGCCTAGCGCTTGTGCGGCTGGAATAACAAAGGTCATATCGCCGGCATGCTGAAATCCGCGAAAATACTGGCCGTAGGCGGCGCCCATATCGACCGGCGCGGTCAGGTGTCCGGCCCCTACGTGCCTGCCGCCTCCAATCCCGGCACGATGCGCGAGGATGTCGGCGGCGGCGTCTTCAACGCTTTGCGCAGTGCGGTGCTTCGTGGCGTCTCCGCGTCGCTCATGTCGGTGCGCGGCGGCGATGCCGCCGCCGACACCGTTTCGCGAGCCATTGCCGAGGCAGGTATTGCCGACCTGTCGGCGGTGTTCCTCGACCGCACCACGCCGAGCTATACGGCGCTGATCGACCGCGAGGGCGAGCTGATCGTCGGCTTTGCCGACATGGCGCTCTATGACCTGGCGTTTCCCAAGCAGATCAGGCGCTCCAAGGTACGGGAGGTGATTGCTGCCGCCGATGCCGTCTTCTGCGACGCCAACCTGCCGACGGCGGCACTGGAGCGGCTGGTTTCGCTTGCCGCCGGCAAACCCGTCTTCGCCATTGCCATTTCGCCGGCCAAGATCGTGCGTTTGAAGCCGGTGCTTGGCGATCTGGCCGTCGTCTTCATGAACCGGCGCGAAGCGATCGCGCTGGCAGACCTGGACGCCGCGGCTTCTCCGCAAGACATCGTCGACGGGCTGAGACGCGCAGGGCTCAAAAGCGGCGTGGTGACGGCGGGCGGTGGCCCCATGCTGGGCTTCGATGAAGCCGGCGCCTTCTCGATCCTGCCGCCGCCGCCAAGAAAGGTCGCTGACGTCACCGGCGCCGGCGATGCGCTGGCGGGCGCAACGGTCGCTGCCTTGCTGCGCGGCCTGCCGCTGCGGGTGGCCTTGCGCGACGGCATTGCCGCGGCGACGCTTGCCATCGAAAGCGCCAACGCCGTTCCGGAGTTCACCACGGCGAGCTTCGCGGAAGCGTTGGCTCTTGTGCCGGATGCGCAGGAAGTGGCATGAGACCGGCAAATTTATAGTGCCGCAGTGTTGCCGAGCGTCCCGATGGACGCGCCGCACTCCGGATTGGAGACCCAGATGACCCCAGAGACCGCCCGCCCCTTCATCGATATCCACGCGCCGGTGGTGCAGGCCCTGGCCGCCGGTCGGCCGGTGGTGGCGCTGGAAAGCACCATCATCACCCATGGCATGCCCTACCCCGACAATGGCGCCATGGCGGCCGATGTCGAAAAGATCATCACCGATGGCGGCGCCGTGCCGGCGACGATCGCCGTGGTTGGCGGGCGCATCAAGATCGGGCTTTCGGACGGCGAACGCGAATCGCTGGCGATGACGGGCGACGCCATGAAGCTGTCGCGCGCCGATCTCGGTTTTGCGGTGGCTCAAGGGCGCACCGGCGGCACCACGGTCGCCGCCACGATGATTGCGGCGCATATGGTCGGCATAAAAGTGTTCGCCACCGGCGGCATCGGCGGCGTGCACAAGGGTGCGGAAAAGAGCTTTGACATTTCCGCCGATCTCGACGAGCTGGCGCGCACCCCGGTCATCGTCGTGTCGGCCGGCGCCAAGGCCATCCTCGACATCGAAAAGACGCTGGAAGTGCTGGAGACGCGCGGCGTGCCGGTGGTCGGCCATGGCTGCGAGACGATGCCGGCCTTCTGGTCGCGGCATTCGCCGTTCCGTGCGCCGCTGACCTTGCACAAACCGGAAGAGATCGCGCATTTCTACCAGACGAGGGCAGCGCTTGGCCTCGGCGGCGGCATGCTGATCGCCAATCCGGTGCCCGAGAACCACGAAATCCCCGCTGAAGAGATGGCCGGCTACATTGAAGCCGCGCAAAAGGCCGCCGAGGCGCTCAACGTGACCGGCAAGGCGGTGACGCCCTTCCTGCTGTCGAAAATCCTCGAACTGACCGGCGGCAGGAGCCTGAAGACCAACATCGCGCTGGTGGAGAACAATGCGCGGCTGGCGGCGAGGATTGCGAAGGCATTGTAGGTTCACGCGACAAAGACCCCCTCACCCGGATTGCCAAAACCGAATTGCAAAGGGCAATTCGGGGCAATCCGACCTCTCCCCGAGGGGAGAGGAGCTCCCAGAGCCGACATCGACCTCTTCTCCCCTCGGGGAGACGGTGGCCGCGAAGCGGCCGGATGAGGGGGCGGCCTCGTGCTTGCGGGAATCTACTTCCCCGCCCGCCGCCCCGCCTCATAGGCCCGGCGCGCCCAGACCGTCATCTCGTCGGGATCATCGAAAGCGCTGTCGGGAATGCTCCAGTAGGGCATGGAGACCAGCTTGCCGTGGCGGGAGCCCGTATAGGTCCACTGCCGGCAACCGGCGGCTTCGAAGTCCGGTGCGCTTTGCTCGTCGGCCTTCAGCATCAATTCGCCGCGCAGCACGATGGCGACGATGATGCCGTCGAAATAGATGCCCTTGCCGCCGAACAGTTTGCGGATGCTGACCGGGCCTAGGCCCTCGAACAGTTCGGCGATGCGTTCATTGTCCATGCCGCGATCATGTCACCAGCATTTGGGCTTGTCATCGCCGCAACCAAAATCATGCTGACAGGTTGAGAGCCATCCGTCGGAGTTTTTGTCATGCCGCTTCTGCTCAAAGGATCCTGCCGCTGCAACGCCGTGCGTTTCGAGGTGGAGAGCCACACGCCGGCGCCATTCATGCTGTGCTACTGTTCGATCTGCCGCAAACAGCAAGGCGGTGGCGGTTTTGCCATCAACCTCGGCGCCGACAGCGCGACGTTGAACATCAGGGGCAAAAGGAGCCTCGGCGTCTACCGGGCCGAGATCGAAGACGACGAACATCCGCAGTGCGAGATCTCGACGGGTGAGCGCAATTTCTGTCGCAAATGCGGCTCGGCGCTGTGGCTCTACGACCCGACCTGGCCGGAGCTGGTGCATCCCTTCGCTTCGGCGATCGACAACGACCTGCCCATTCCACCGAGCCGGGTGCATCTGATGCTGAAATACAAGGCGAACTGGGTCGAGCCCGACATCGGCAAGGGCGACAAAACGTTCGACGTCTATCCCGAGGAATCGATCGCCGATTGGCACAAGCGGACGGGCATGTGGGTGGAGTAGCGTTCTTCGCCCCGTACGGGGCGAAGGAAGATCAGGCCGAGGCGCGTGCCTCTGCCAGCGCCTTCAGATCGGCCGGCTTCAGTTCGACGGATTCGCCGCAACCGCAGGCCGAACTCTGGTTCGGATTGTGGAAGGTGAAGCCGGTGCGCAGCGTCGTCTGCTCGAAATCCATCTCAGTGCCGAACAGGAAAAGCGCCGCCTCAGGCGCCACATAGACATGGGCGCCGTCGCGCTCGATATGGTCGTCCTTGGTGTTGGGCTCGGTCACCAGGTCAACCGTGTATTCCATGCCGGCGCAGCCGCCCTTCTTGATGCCGAGGCGGATGCCATGCGCACTCTCGCGGGTCGCGACAATCTCGCGCACCCGGTCGGCGGCCTTTTCGGTCATCGTGATGACGGCAAAGCGTCCCATTCTTTTTCCTTCCATTCCATGCAGGTTCAAGGCCTGCCGAATGATTCCTCACCTAAAATGGTGAAGTTTTACCCTTGGCGCAAGTGTGCCAGGTTCGACGCTAGTACCAACCTACTGCAACCTGCGCCTCTTCCGACATCCGGTCGGCCGACCAGGGCGGGTCGAAAGTCATGTTGACCTCGACGCCGGACACGCCTTCGACGGCACCAACGGCATTCTCCACCCAGCCGGGCATTTCGCCGGCGACAGGGCAGCCGGGCGCGGTCAGCGTCATGTCGATCTTGACCGACCGATTGTCCTCGATGTCGATCTTGTAGATCAGCCCAAGCTCGTAGATGTCGGCCGGGATTTCCGGATCGTAGACAGTCTTCAGCGCCGAGACGATGTCGTCGGTCAGCCGCGCCAGTTCGTCGGCTGGAATGGCTGATCCCGAAACCAGTGCATTGGGCGCGGTTTCCGGAGTGGTCTCGGCTGCGCTGCTCACATCATCCATGGTCGTCACCCAAAAAACTCGTCATCCGAAGAATTTGCGCGCTTTTTCAAGCGCCTCGGCCAAAGCGTCAACTTCGGCCCTGGTATTATACATGCCGAACGATGCCCTGCATGTGGAGGTTACACCAAAACGTTTCAACAGCGGCTGGGCGCAATGGGTGCCCGCGCGCACCGCAACGCCCTGCCTGTCTATCACCATCGACACGTCGTGCGCATGAATGCCTTGCAGCTCGAACGAGATAATGGCTCCCTTGCCGGGCGCATCGCCGAAGATGCGCAGCGAGTTGATGGCGCGCAGCCGCTCATGCGCGTAGTTCTTCAGGTCTTCCTCGTGTGCGGCGATGCGCTCGCGGCCGACCGATTCCATATAGTCCAATGCCGCGCCAAGCCCGATCGCCTGCACGATCGGCGGCGTGCCGGCCTCGAAGCGGTGCGGCGGCTCGTTGTAGGTGACGATGTCTTCCGTCACTTCCTCGATCATCTCGCCGCCGCCCATGAAGGGGCGCATGCCCTGGAGAATGTCCTTCTTGCCGTAGAGCACGCCGATGCCCGACGGGCCGTAGACCTTGTGGCCGGTGAAGACGAAGAAGTCGCAGTCGAGATCCTGCACATCGATCGGCATATGCACGGCGCTCTGGCTGCCGTCGACCAGCACCGGAATTCCACGCGAATGCGCGATGCGCACGATCTCCTTGATCGGCGTCACCGTGCCCAGCGCATTCGACATCTGCGTGATGGCGACCAGCTTGGTGCGGTCGGTCAGGCGCTTTTCAAATTCCTCGATGTGGAAGACGCCGAGATCGTCGACCGGCACCCAGACCAGTTTGGCGCCCTGCCGCTCGCGGATGAAATGCCAGGGAACGATGTTGGAATGGTGCTCCATGATCGACAGCACGATCTCGTCGCCCTCACCGATGTTGGGCATGCCATAGCCATAAGCGACCGTGTTGATGGCCGAGGTCGTGTTCGAGGTGAAAATGATGTTGTCGGTGCTGGGCGCGTTGAGGAAGCGGCGCACCGTCTCGCGCGCCTTCTCATAAGCATCCGTCGCCGCATTGGAGAGGAAGTGCAGGCCGCGATGGACGTTGGCGTATTCCTGGGAATAGGCGTGCTGGATTGTGTCCAGCACCACCTGCGGCTTCTGTGCCGAGGCGCCATTGTCGAGATAGACCAGCTTCTTGCCGTAGACTTCCCGCGACAGGATCGGGAAATCGCGGCGGATCGCTTCGACGTCGTAGGGGATGTTTTCGACTTTCTGGTCCATTTCAAAGTCCTTGCCGGCCTAGGCCGAGATCCTTCCAACACCCCTCATCCGACCGAGCTTCGCTCGGCCACCTTCTCCCGCAAGGGGAGAAGGTCTAGCGCTTTACCTTCTCCCCTTGTGGGAGAAGGTGGATTGGCGCGTAGCGCCAAGACGGATGAGGGGTGGCTTTGCCGGGCCCCATCCAATTAGCCGTGTGCCACGAACCAGTCGTCGAGCCGCGCTTCCAGCGCCTCGACGATCATCTCGTCGTCCAGTTCCTCAATCACCTCGGCAACGAAGGCTTTCACAAGGAGCCCCCGCGCGGTCTTCTCGTCGACGCCGCGCGCCATCAGGTAGAACAGATGGTCGTGGTCGATCTCGGTGACCGTCGCGCCATGGCCGCAGACGACGTCGTCGGCGAAGATTTCCAGCTCCGGCTTGGTCGAGAACTCGCCGTCATCCGACAGCAACAGCGTGTTGCAGGCCATCTTGGCGTTGGTCTTCTGCGCATATTGATGGACGTTGATGCGGCCCTGGAAGACGCCCCGCGCCTTGCCCGTCACCACGTTGCGGATGACTTCCGTCGAGGTCGTGTGCGGTACGGCATGGTCGAGCACCATGGTCACGTCGGTATGGGTGTCGCCGGCCAGAAGGTTGATGCCGCGCAATTTGAAATCGGCGCCTTCGCCTGTCGTCCTGACCACGATCTCCTGGCGCACAAGCTTGCCGCCAGCATTCATGAAGAACACCGTCAGCTTCGAATTCTTGCCTAGATGCGCCTTGAACTGCCCCAGATGCGTGGCCGTTTCCGGCTGCTCCTGCACGATCAGCCATATCACTTCGGCACCCTCGCCCAGCACGAGCTGGCTGACCGAGCTGACCAGGGCAGCCCCGTCACCCGTCTGGCGCTCGACGATAACGGCCTTGGCGCCAGCGCCGACACGCACTGGCAGGCGCACATGGGTCTGGCCACCGGCTTGCAGGTTCTGCAGTTCGATCGGCTTTTCGAGTTCCGCGCCATCGGCGATATCGACGAAATAACCGTCGGCAACGAACGCCGTGTTCAGTGCACCGATGGCGTCGTCGCTGCCATAGGGATCGAGCCCCGGCGCGATGCTGCCGTCGGTCAGCTTTTCCGACAGGCGCTGGAAAGTGACGCCTTCAAGGACCGGCACCTTGGCGTCGGACGTGCCGTTCAGGATCGACACCACGGTGGAACCGGCGACAATC
>NZ_RZRQ01000111.1:0-18290 GCF_003997785.1 Mesorhizobium sp. M7D.F.Ca.US.004.01.2.1
GATGATGACCAGCCCGACAATCACCGGCAGCGAACCGAGATCGCCCGAGCGGACCCGGTCGAAGAACCTGCGGATGGCGCCGCCGATCCCGGCCTCGTGCTTGACGCGCACATCGGCGCGGTCGAGCTGCGGCGGCACCGGGGCCGTCTGTTGCACGTCGCTGCTCATGGGCGTGGCTCCTGGGTTTGATCCGGCCGGGCGGTCTGGGCCTGGCGGCGCTCGGCGCGTCGCGACACCGAATTGTTCGACGCGCCGGTGATGGCGCTGACCAGTTCCTGGTTCGAGGCGTCGGGCGAGAAGATGCCGTTGTTGCGGCCAAGCCGCAGCACGACGATGCGGTCGGCAACTGCGCGCACGTCTTCCATATTGTGGCTGATGATGACGACGCCGAGGCCGCGGTCGCGCACGCGCTCGATCAGATTGAGCACTTCCGCTGTCTGCGCCACGCCAAGTGCGGCCGTCGGCTCGTCGAGCAAGATGAGCTTGGGTTCGAGCAGCAGCGAGCGGGCGATCGCCACCGTCTGGCGCTGGCCGCCCGACAGCGACGCGACGACTTCGCGGACACTCGGGATGCGCGCCGAAAGCTCGTTGAGCAGCGTCCAGGCGCGCACTTCCATCGCTACCTCGTCCAGCCGCAGCGGGTTGAGCTCGCGGCCGAGGAAGATGTTGGCGACGATGTCGAGGTTCTCGCACAGCGCCAGGTCCTGGAACACGGTGGCGATGCCAAGCGTCAGCGCCGCACTCGGGTCGGCAAGCGTCACAGGCGTGCCGCGAAAGCTGATGCTGCCCGAGCTCGGCTGATGCACGCCGGCCAGGATCTTGACCAGCGTCGACTTGCCGGCGCCATTGTCGCCGACCAGCGCCACCACCTCGCCGGCATGGACATCGAGATCGATATCGGTGAGCGCCGAGACGGCGCCGAAATTCTTCGAAACGCCGCGCAGGCTGAGCACCAGCTCGCCTGTCGGAACCGGTCCGTCCGGGGTATCGATCATGCCTGGAACACCTTTCAAAAGAACCGGTTCAAGAAATCGGATGTGCGCTGCCTGGCCGCCGCGCGGGCGGCCAGGCAGCGCAGCGGGCAAGGGTCGCGGTCAGTTCCCGATGCCCAGCTTCTTGCAGCCTTCCGCGTAGCGATCGACGCAGAGTTCGGCCGCGGTGTTGATCTTCTTGTCGATGATCTCGGCCTTCAGGTTTTCCTGCGTCACCACGGCTGGCGTGAACAGCTGCGAGGGCGTGTCGTACAGTGTCATCTCGGCCTTCGGCGTCTCGCCCGAAAGCAGCTTGATGGCGATGTTGGCGGCGGCCGCAGCCACGATCTCGCTCGGCTTGGAGATGGTGTTGTACTGATCGCCGGCGATGATCAGCTGAAGTGCTGCGATCGTCGCGTCATTGCCGGTCACCGGCGGCACGGGATCGACGCCGGCCGCCTTGAACGCCGCGATGGCGCCGCCACCGGTGCCGTCATTGGCGGCGACGACGCCGAGGATCTTCGGGCCGAAGCGGGTGATCTGGCCGCCGGCCCATTGCTGCGCCTTCGGCGGCGCCCATTCCGGCGTGTCGTATTCGGCCAGGATCTGGTAGCCGCTGTTGTCGAGGCCTGCATGGATGCCCTTCTTGATCAGGCCGGCCGCCGCATCGGTCGGCGAGCCGTTGATCTGCAAGACGCCGCCCGTGGCCGGATCGACCTTCAGCGCCTTCAGGTGCTCGACCAGCGAGTCGGCGATGGCCTTGCCGATGCCTTCATTGTTGAACGAGACATAGAAGTCAGCCGGTGCTGTCGGGATCGGCCGGTCATAGGCGATGACCTTGATGCCCTGGCTCTGCGCCAGCTTCACCAGCGAGGCGGCAGCGGTCGAGTCGACCGGGTCGAGCACGATCGCCTTGGCGCCCTGCGAGATCACCGAGTTGAACTGCTGCTGCTGGCGCGAGGCGTCGGCATCGGCATTCTGGTAGAGCACCTTGCAGCCCGGGCACAGCTTCTTCATCTCGGCGGCGAAGCCGGGATAATCGTGCTGCTCGTAGCGGGTCGAGGCCTGGTCGGGCATCAGGAAGGCGACAGTGGCGTCGGTGACCTCGGCGGCCCTGGCGATCGCGGCGGTGCCGGCCAGCAGCGACAGCGCAATTGCTGCCATGCCGGCGGACTTCCCAGCGGATTTCAATGAAAGTTTGGTCATTCGGTCTTCTCCGTTTCTGGATATGGTTGTAAGAAGGTCGTTGACTGCTTTGGTGTGAAGACACGCCTCCGCCCTCGCCCCAACTGCAATTGGGAACCAGAGCCCCGGCGCCGGCCTTTCGAGCCGCGCCGACATCCTTTTTCAAGACAAGCGCTCTCCATCGCGGACCGCGTCATGCGGGCCACGCCTTCAGGCGAAAAAGTGTTGTTCCTCCCTTGGTTCCTCCCTGGCTCCTCCGTTAAGCGGCTTTGCCCGCATTGATGTTGTCGGCCAGCAGGCGCCTGAAGCGCGAGGGCGGCATGCCCTTCTCCGCCAGGAACTGCCGGTTGAAATTGGACAAATTGTTGAAGCCGACCTCGTAGCAGATGTCGGTGATCGAGGCCTGCTCGTCGCTCATCAGGATCTGGCAGGCGAGATTGATGCGCAGCCGCTTGACATACTGCACCAGCGACATGCCGGTGTGGCGGCGAAACGAGCGTGAGAAGGCGCCGGTCGACTGGCCGGCAATGGCAGCGAGATCCGCCTCGTCGAACAGCTGCGTCAGGTTCTCCCTGATATAGGCGAGTGCCTTGTTCATGCCGGCGGTCATGTAGCCCGACGGATCGGGCCGGTAGCTGGCGCTGGCCAGCAGCTGGAATTCCTGGGCGCGGCTGAGCAGGCCTGCGATCATCATGAATAGCTCGATGCGGCGCACACCCTGCGCCTGCATCATCTCTTCCATCAATGGCGCCAGCGCCTTGCTGGTGCGGTTGGAAAACAGCACGCCGCGCCGCGACGCTTCGAGCAGGTGCCCCAGCCCCGCCAGCTCCGGCAGCACATGCATGGCGTCACCGATGAAGCTCTCGGAAAACTGGATGATGCGGCCGCGCAGCGGGATCGAGCTGTCCCTGGGGATGTCGCTGACCCAATTGTGCGGCAGGTTCGGCCCGGTCAGCACCAGATTGCCCGGCTCGAACTCGCCGATGAAGTCGCCGACGAAATAGCGGCCATTGGTGAAGATCACCTGATGCAATTCATATTCGGGATGGAAATGCCAGCGCACCGTATGGAAGGGGTAGCCATGCGACCACGCCTTGAAGGACTCACCGCGTCGTATCTGGACTACTTCCAGGTCCGGTTCCATGTCCGTTTCCTCCCAGGCCGGCACGGATCGTTGCCGCGTTCGGCCCACATTCCCTAAACCGGCCGAATTGGTTTCGGCTCTGCATTTCAAGAGCCACGGTATCGGCTCATGACAACAGGCGCCACCACGATTCAGGGCAACGGATGATACTTTTTTAACCGGGAAGGGATGCGGAGAGGCGATATTCGGGCAGGAGGGGTTGCGCCAGACGTTCGAAGCCCGTCGCCTCGCTACGTCGTCTCCCTCTGGATCACCGTCGGTTCCATGAGCACCATCCGGCGCGGATGCGTGGGGTCATCGAGAAAATCGATCAGCGCGCCGATCGCCAGATAGCCGGACTCGGAAATGCGCCGCTCGATCGTCGAAAGCGGCCGAACGAGAAGCGGTGCGATATAGATGTTGTCGAAGCCGATCACCGCGCAATCCTCGGGAACGCTCAAGCCGCGTTCGCGCAGCGCCACGGTCGCCCCCATAGCCAGCATGTCGCTCATGCAGCACATGGCCGTGAAGCTGGTGCGGTCGAGCAGCGTGCGCGTGGCCACCAGTCCAAATCGATGGTTGAAGGCACCGCACTCGATCAGATCCGGATCGACTGGCAACCCGGCCTCGCGATGCGCCCGCTCGAATCCCGCCCGCCTGATTTTCGTGTTCGACGCCTGGGGGTTGCCGCTGACGAACGCAATCCGCCTGTGCCCTGCCCGGATCAGATGGCTTGCCGACAGGAAGGCACCCGTCTCGTAGTCCGTGTCGATTCGCGCAGCGAGGCAATCGAGGTCGGGAATTTCCCGGTCCATCGATACCAAGGGTATCCTGAGCCTCTCCAGGAGGTGGGCGTCAGGAATCAGATCGCTTGCGGCAAGCACGATGCCATCGACGCCGTGACTGGCGAGGAAGGTCAAATGCGATGCCTCCTTTTCGGGATCGCTGTCGGAATTACACAGGATCGTCGAATAACCCCGCTCACGCGCGGCCTGGTCGCAAGCGCGGACGAGCTCCGTGAAATAGGCATTGAGAATGTCAGGCACGATGACGCCGATGACACGCGAACTGCGGGTAATAAGCGACCGGGCGATCGAGTTGGGCGTATAATTGAGTTCCTTGACCAGCGACCAGATTTTTTCCCGGGTCTTCTCGCCTATGGAGTGGTCTTTGCGGTTGAGGACCTTTGAAACGGTTGCAGCCGATACACCAGCCTGCCGGGCGATATCTTTGATCGTCGTTGCCACATTCCCTCGCCATTTCGACGAACGATAGCCTGTCTCTGCCGCCATCGGAACATCGGCATGCGACTAGCACGGATCGCTGTTCCAAAGAAACAGGTCGCGTGATCGACAGCCTGCGCCGTGGATTTGACATAACGCATATAACTCGTTAGGTAAACGTTTACCTAAGCTAGCCCGTCGCCGTTTGCGGGACAGGCGGGTCTGCTTGGCATCAGGCGGGCCTGCAGGGTGCCGGCTAGGTCATGGGAGGACTTATGCGTTTTCGAGCCAGGGTTTGCCTGCAGCAAGAGGGGTTCTGAATGCCGGAAGCGCGGGAGCCACGCACTGCCGCCGAGCCTCCCGGATCAGGGACGCCGGCTCCAACCAAACTGTCGATCGAAAAGCTCAACGTCAGTTTCGGATCAGTAACCGCGTTGAGCGATGTCAGCCTCGATATCGCCGACGGAGAATTCGTCTGCATCCTCGGGGCCTCCGGCTGCGGCAAGAGCACGCTGTTCAATGTCGTCTCGGGCCTGCTCAAGGCAACATCGGGAAAGATCGTGCTCGACGGCCACGATGTCAGCAACCGGCCGGGCCAGGTCGGCTACATGCTGCAGAAGGATTTGATGCTGCCGTGGCGGACCGTGCTCGGCAACATTACGCTCGCTGCGTCATTGACACGCGGCGCCACCGCGCAGGATCGCGCCGAGGCGGCGGAACTGGCCAGCCGCTACGGTCTCGGCGACTTCCTCAACCACTATCCGCATGCCCTGTCAGGCGGCATGCGCCAGCGCGTCGCCATGATGCGCACTATCGCCGCCGGCCGCCAGGTGATGCTGCTCGACGAGCCGTTCGGCGCACTCGACGCGCAGACGCGGCTTGGCATGCAGCAATGGCTGCTGCAGCTCTGGCGCGACCTCAAGCGCACCATCCTGTTCGTCACCCATGATGTGGACGAGGCGATCTATCTCGCTGACCGCATCGTGGTGATGACGCCGCGGCCGGGCCGCATCGCCGAAATCCTTACCGTCGACCTGCCCAGGCCACGGCCGCTGGAAGTGCTGACGACAGACACATTCGTCGGCCTGAAGCGGCAGATCATGCAGCATCTCTACCACTGACCGATTGGGCATTGACCAATCAGGCACTGACCTCACGGCCAATAGGGAGCACGGGAATGAACACACGGTTTGGAGCGGCGGCGGGACCGTTCTTGATCTGGGTCGTGGCCATGGTGCTGATCCTGGTCGCATGGCAGGTGCTGGTCTGGGTCTCCGGGCTGCCGCCCTATGTCATTCCGCCGCCGGCGCTCGCCTTCCAGACGCTCTTCGACAACTGGCCGCGGCTCTCGGTGCTGACCGGCCAGACGCTCTATGAAACCGCGATCGGCTATGTGCTCGGCGCCCTCATCGGCTTCCTGCTTGCTCTGGCGATGGGGCAGATCCGTGTCGTGCAACGCCTGGTCATGCCGGCGCTGATCATTTCGCAGGCCGTGCCGATCGTCGCCATTGCCGCACCGCTGGTCATCATCTTCGGCTTCGGCATCACCCCAAAGCTGATCATCGTCGCTTGGATCGTGTTCTTCCCGGTTGTGGTCAACGTGCTCGATGGCCTGGCCTCGGTCGATCGCGATATGCTCAATCTGGCGCGCCTGATGGGCGGCGGTGGCCTGCGCACCTTCGCCATCGTCAAATTGCCGGCCTGCATCGGCCCGCTGTTTTCCGGCCTCAAGATCGGCGCCACCTATGCGGTGACCGGCGCCGTCATCGGCGAATGGACCGCTTCGTCCAAGCAGGGCTTGGGCACCTATCTGCTCACCGCCAACGCGCAGATGAACACGGCCGGCGTCTACGCCGCCATGCTGCTTTTGACCGTCATCGGCGTCGGCTCGTTCCTGCTCGTGTTCGGGCTCGAGGTGCTGATGACGCCATGGCGTTCGCGTTCGACCGCACCGGCATGGGCGCAATGGAACCCCCCGAGGACCACTTCGTGAACGAGCCACCAATCTGCAAATGCCAACCAACGATAACAGGAGGAGTTCAATGCATATGACCTATACGAAGATGATCTCGGCGACCGTGGGCCTGCTTGCCCTTGGCGCCGCTTTCGGCGCGGCTCCGGCCAGCGCGGCCGACCTCACCACCGTCCGCTTCGTTTATGACTGGGCGAGCGCCGATTTCGAACTGATCCCGACGCTGGTCGCCCAGCAGAAGGGCTTTTACGAAGCCGAAGGCATCAAGGTCGATGTCATCTTCCCGCCGGACTCGCAGACCACAGCGCGGCTACTCGCCGTCGGCCAGGCCGAGATCGGCTTCGAAGCCACCACCGACGTCGTCTTCGGCGCCTCCCAAGGCATTCCGATCACCTCGATCGGCCTCTACACCAAGAGCAACAATTGGGGTCTGTTCGGCCGCCCCGGCGAGCCGCTTTCGCTCGACAACCTCAAGGGCAAATCGATCGCCATCTATACCGACTCCTGGACCAAGGCGATGATGCCGTTCGTGCTCAAGGCCGCCAAGCTGACCGAGGACGACGTCAAGCTGATCATCGCGCAGGATTCCGACACCAATCTTCTGCTTGCCGGCAAGATCGACATCGCCACCAACACCGAGAACTATCTGGTGCCGCAGGTGCAGGAGACCTTGAAGAAGGATCCGACCAGCCTCATCGGTGCGGCGGCAGGCGCGCCCGATGTCCCGGTCTGGACCTATACCGCATCCACCGCCTACCTCGCCGAACACGGCGATGTCGCCAAGAAGTGGATGCGCGCCACCATCAAGGCGACCGAATGGGCCGCCGACCATCCCGAAGAAGCCGCCGAGATGTTCACCAAGGCTTATCCGGAAGGCGGCAGCCTCGCCTACAATCTCTCCGGCTGGAAGCTCACCGCCGCCCTGATGAAAGGCGATACCGGCTACATGATGCAGGAAGACAAGAACTGGCTGCCGATCGCCCAGGCGTTGAAGGACACCGACCAGATCAAGGAAGTCCTGCCGGCCTCGAAATACTACACCAACGAGCTGCTCAAGTAGGCGCAGCCTCGCCCCTCACGACAAGGGCCATCCCGACGGGGATGGCCCTTTTTACCAGTACAAAGAGAATGGACTTTCAGGCATGGCCAAGAGCAGAATTATCCTCGATTGCGACCCCGGCGTCGACGACGCCATAGCGCTTCTCCTGGCCTTTGCCTCGCCCGATGAAATCGAGATCGTCGGCATAACGACGGTCGTCGGCAACGTCTCGCAGCCATTGACCACCCGCAATGCGTTGCGCATCACCGCCATGGCCAATCGCCAGGACATTCCGGTCTATGCCGGCTGTATCAGGCCGATCATCCTGCCGCGTGAAGAAAGGGGCGCCTCGGTGCACGGCACCGACGGCCTCGGCGACCTCGACGTGCCCGATGCCACGCACGAGATCCAGGGGCAGCACGCTGTCGATTTCATCATCGAGACGATCCTGCGCGAGCCTGGCCAGATCACGCTTTGCCCGATCGGCCCGATGACCAACATTGCACTCGCGCTGATCAAGGAACCGTCCATCGCCGGCAAGATCAAGGCCATCGCCTTCATGGGCGGTGCCGCCTTCAGCCCCGGCAACACCGCGACCGATGCGGAGTTCAACATCTGGATCGATCCGCATGCGGCACAAATCGTGCTGTCTTCCGGCATTCCGATGACCATGTTTGGGCTGGACGTGACCCGCCACGCCACGTTGACCAAGGTGAGGTTCGAGCAACTCGAGCGCGACAGCAGCCCGATCATGAAAACGGCCATTGCCATGATGCGCCACTATGGCAGCGGCGACGCCAGCCTGCATGACCCCTGCGTGACGGCGTTCCTGATTGACCCGACCCTGTTCAGGGGCGTCGACGCGGTGATCGAGGTCGACTGCGATCCGTCCGGCGCCTATGGCCGCACGCGGGCGACGCTGGTCGAGAATGGCGCCGGCAAGGGCCTGCCGGTCTGCCACGTCATCACCGAGGTCGACGACACCAGGCTGTTCCAGCTCATCGATCAGCGGCTGCGGCTTTTGTAATCAGCGCGGGCAACTATCTCCCAAACCGCGCAGCCGTCCATGCCCCACCTGCCGCATTCGAATCCACCGCCGCCGCGACAAACTTCACGCCGCGCGCGCCGTCGACGATATCGGGCACCTGCGCCGCGCGCGCCGGATCGACCGCCGCACCGGAACGGTGCGCGCGGATGATGTCGGCGGCGTCGCGGTAGAAATTGGCGAAGGCCTCGATATAGCCTTCAGGATGCGCCGCCGGCATGCGCGACACGCGCCGGCTTTCCTCGGTCGAGCCATGGCCGCCGCGCACCAGCGTGCGGGTTTCCTCGCCGTAGCGGGAGAAGCGCAGTTCTTCCGGTCGCGCGCCCGACCATTCGAGCCCGGCTTTGTCGCCATAGATGCGCACGGACAGATCATTGTAGTGGCCGGGCGATGTCTGGCTGGCCAGGATCGTGCCGCGCGCCCCGCCGGTCCAGCGCATCATCACATGCGCATTGTCGTCGAGCCGGCGCCCCGGCACAGCGGTGAACAGATCGGCCGAAACCGCCTCGGCCTCGCAGCCCGAGATGAAGCTCGCCAGATTGAAGGCATGCACGCCGATATCGGCCAGCACCGCCGACTGCCCTGCCCTTGCCGGGTCGGTGCGCCACTCCGCCTGCTTCTGGCCTTCGGCATCGATCGGCTTGGTCAGCCAGTCCTGGATATACGAACCATGTACGGAGACGATCCGTCCGAGCTCGCCCGCCGCCACCATCTCGCGCGCTTGCCGCACCATGGCATAGCCGGTGTTGTTGAGGGTGACGACGAAGCGGCGTTTTTTCTCCTTCGCGAGCGCCACCAGCGCTTCGGCGTCGGCCAGCGTCGTCGACAGCGGCTTGTCGCAGATCACGTCGATGCCGGCCTCGAGGAATGCGGTGGCGATCGGTGCGTGCAGATGGTTGGGCGTGACGATGACGACGGCCTCGATGCCGTCCGGCCGCGCGGCTTCTGCCTTTGCCATGACGCGATAGTCGGCATAGCTGCGCTCCGGCGCGATGCCGATCTCGGCGGCCGAGGCCGCGGCGTTCTCCGGGTCGGAGGACAGCGCGCCGGCCACCAGCGCGATCTGATCGTCAAGGCGCATGGCAAGGCGATGCACCGCACCAATGAAGGCATTGCGGCCTCCACCCACCATGCCGACCCGCAAACGTTGGCGCGTCGATCCGTCCGATGTTGCGTAGACCATTCTTTACTCCTCCCGGCAGACCATTTTGACGACGTGCAACCCTATGACGCCGCCGGCACTTTCGAACACAATTTCCAATTTCCATATTGTAAAACGATCGTGCCGCGCTAGCCTGAAATCATGAGTGGGGCGGGCAAAACATCGGGACGGTCGATTGCCGACGAGGCGGCTACGCGCAAGCGCGGGCGCTCGCTGGCAGCACTCGGCTACATCCAGCCACAGACCTACGAGGAACTGCGCGCGGTGCTCTCTTCCGGCACGGTGCATTTCCCCAAGCGGCTGCGCCAGGTCGCCATCTTCCTGTGGCAGCATCCGAGCGACGTGGCGCTCGGCACCATCGCGCAGGTGGCGGCACAGGCCGGCGTGCAGCCCTCGACGCTGGTGCGCTTTGCCCAGATCTTCGGTTACTCCGGCTTTTCCGATTTCCAGGGCCTATTCAAGGATCACGTCAAGGGGTCGTGGCCGGAAGGACGCGGCGAGCAGCGGACCGAGGCCGAACCCAATGCTCATCTGCATTTCCTGCACGGCATGGTCGGCGCCTCCCAGGCTTCGCTTGGCCGCATCGAGAGCGGCTTCGACGTCGAGAGTTTCGAGAAGATGGTGGCGCTGCTGGCGGCCGCCGACCTGATCTACGTCATCGGCTCCAAGCGCGCCTTTCCCGTCACCACCTATCTATCGCTGACGCTCTCGCAACAAGGCGTGCGCAACGTGCTGGTCGACAATGTCGGCTCCACTGCAATCGACCAGGTCGGCTGCATCGGCAGGCAGGATGCCGTGCTGGCGGTCTCCTTCAGCCCCTACAATTCGATCACGCCCGACCTTGTCGCGGTGGCACATGAGCGCCAGGCCTGCATCGTCACCATCACCGACAGCACCTTCAGCCCGCTCATCCGGCTGTCGGACAGCTGGCTGGAAGTTGTGGAGTCCGACTTCGCCGGCTTCCGCTCGCTGGCCGCGTCGCTGGCGGTCGGCATGGCGCTGGTCCATGGCGTCGCCGCGCGCCGCACCAAATGAGGTACCACTGGCACAATTGACTATCGGGAATTGCCGTTCCATATTTCAAAAAATAGAAACTTTGTTCCGGGAGGAGGAATGGAGCTTCAACTCAACGGCAAGGTGGCGCTGGTCACCGGCTCGACGCAAGGCATCGGCCGCGCAATCGCCGAGACGCTGGCGCGCTCCGGCGCCGGCGGCCTGCTGATCACCGGGCGCGAGAAGGTGCGCGGCGACGCTGTGGCGGCGGAGCTTTCGCAATTGGGCACGCCGACAATCTTCGTCGCCGCCGACCTCGCCGACCCGGCAACCCCTGCCCTTTTGGCGCAGGCCTGCATCGACCGCTTCGGCCGCATCGATGCGCTGGTCAACGCCGCCGGCCTGACCGACCGCGCCTCCTTCCTCGATGCCGACCTCGACGACTGGGCCTCGCTGTTCGCGGTCAACGCGCGCGCGCCGTTCTTCCTGATGCAGGCGGCGATTGCAGACATGAAGAAGCGGGGCCAGGGTGGCGCCATTGTCAACATCCTGTCGATCAACGCCCATTGCGGCTCGCCGGAACTCGCCGTCTATTCCGCCAGCAAGGGCGCGCTGGCGACGCTGACCAAGAATGCCGCCAACGCTCACCGCTTCGACCGCATCCGCGTCAACGGCATCAATGTCGGTTGGACCGACACGCCGGCCGAACGCGCCATGCAGGCCGACACGCTGGGCAATGGCCCTGGCTGGCTCGATGCCGCCAACGCCTCGCAGCCTTTCGGCCGCCTGTTCTCGACGAGCGATATCGCGAACCTCGCCGTCTTCCTGCTTTCGGATGCCGCCGGGCCGATGACCGGCACGCTGGTCGACCAGGAACAGTGGGTGATCGGGGCGAACCGGTGAGCGCCATCGAAACGCTCAGCCCGGCACTGCTGGAAAGACTTCCCGCCGCTGTCCAGACACCGGCCTATCACCGCGCGGCGCTCGCCGCTGGGATGGCGCATCTCGGCGTCGGCGCCTTCCATCGTTGCCATCAGGCCGAATACACCGATGACCTCTTGTCGCTCCATTTCGACCGCTGGGGCGTGATCGGCATCAACATCCGCCCGCCCAGCCTCACTGAGACGCTCGGCCGGCAGAGCGGGCTCTACACAAGGCTCATCCGCGAGAACAGCCATATCGAGGCGCGCGTCATCGGCAGCATCCTGGAAGTGGTCGACAGCCAGGCAAGTGTCGCGCCGGCACTCGACGTTTTGTCTTCGCCTGACATCGAGCTGGTGACGATGACGGTGACCGAGAAAGGCTATTGCCAAATCCCGTCGAGTGGCGAACTCGACCTCGGCCATCCCGACATCGTCCATGACCTCGCCAACCCCGAGAGGCCACGCAGCGTGCCCGGCATCCTCGCAAAGGCGCTGGAGCTGCGCAGGGCGACGCATGGCCGGCCGCTGACGCTGCTCTCCTGCGACAACATTCCGACCAATGGCGTCATCCTGGCCAATGTCGTGCAGGCTTTTGCCGAGCGGCGCGAGAATGGGCTGGCCGAGTGGATCGAAGCCAACGCCACCTTCCCCTCGGCCATGGTCGACCGCATCGCGCCGGCGGTGACGCAGGATGATCTCGACAGCGTCGAACAGTGGTTCGGCTACCGCGATGCTGCCGTTGCCGTCGGTGAACCGTTCCGGCAATGGGTGATCGAACGGAAATTCGCCGGTCGCATGCCGCGCTGGGATCTGGTCGGCGCGACCTTTGTCGACGATGTCACGCCGTTCGAGCATCTCAAGATGCGGGTGCTTAACGGTGCCCAGACGACACTCGCCACGCTCGGCGTGCTGGCCGGCCTCGAACACACATCGGACGCCATCGCCGACCCGCTGCTGGCGGCCTTCATCAGACGCATGCTTGTCGAGGAAACGCTGCCGACACTGACGCCGGTGCCAGGCATGGATCCATCAGCCTATGTCGAGCAGAGCCTCGGCCGCTTGCGCAACACTGCCATCCGCCACCGCAACCACCAGATCGCCACCGACGGCTCGCAGAAGATCGTCCAGCGCCTGCTCAACCCGATCCGCGACCGCTTGCGCCAAGGCGAAAGCATCGCACTACTGTCGATCCCTGTCGCGGGCTGGATGGCCTATCTGATCCAGGCCTCGGAAAAATTCGGCAAACGCTGGCCGGTGTCGGACCCCTATGCCGGCAAGGTCGCCGCGATTGCCGACGCAACCGGCCGCGATGCGAAGGCACTGGTGGCCGGCATCCTTGCCATCGACACGATTTTCGACCCCGGCCTTGCCGCGAACGAGACGTTCCGCAAGGCCGTAACATCGGCGCTCGATGGGCTGCTTTCGGACGATCCGATGGCAACCGTCAGGCGCAATCTGAAACAAGCCGACACCACACGGTTGAAGCGGCCGGCTCGATCTGCATAGTACTAGTCGGTCGTGAATTCACGACCAGGGGAGGCAGTATGAAACTTGGAGTGCTCACCGCACCGTTCGCGGAGACGTCGCTTGGCGAGGTTGCCGGCTGGGCAAGCGCGGCCGGCTTCGAGGCGCTGGAGATCGCCTGCTGGCCGAAATCCTCCGGCGCCAGCCGCCGCTATGCCGGAACCAGCCATATCGACGCCGCCTCGACCTCCGCCGCGCAGGCGAAAGAAATCGTCGCTTCGCTGACCGAGAAGAACCTGTCGGTCTCCGGTCTCGGCTACTACCCCAACCCGCTGCACCCCGATGCCGCCCACCGCGACGACGTGATCGGCCATCTGAAGAAGGTGATCGTGCTGGCCGCCAATATGGGCGTGCCTGTCGTCAACACCTTCTGCGGCGGCGATGCTTCGAAGACCGTCGACGTCAACTGGCAGGAGGCGCTCAAGGTCTGGCCCGAAATCGTCGCCCATGCGCGCGAGCATGGTGTAAAACTCGCCTTCGAGAACTGCCCGATGATCTTCAGCTATGACGAGTGGCCGGGCGGGCACAACATCGCCTATTCGCCGCAGGTCTGGCGCCGCATCCTCGAAACCTGGGGCGGCGATGTCGGCATGAATTTCGACCCGTCACACCTGGTTTGGCAGATGATCGACCAGGCCCGCTTCATCAGGGAATTCGGCGCCTACATGCTGCATGTCCACGCCAAGGACCTGATGATTGATCGTGATGGTTTGTATGAGCGCGGAATCCTCTCTTCCGGCATAGGCTGGCAGGTGCCGCGCATGCCGGGGCTGGGCGATGTCGACTGGAGCGGCTTCTTCTCCGGCCTCTACCGTGCCGGCTATGACGGGTCGGTCATCATCGAACACGAGGACAGGCGATTTGAAGGCAGCGAAGACCAGGTCAAGCGGGGTTTTCTGCTCGCCCGCGACATGCTGCGGCCCTTCGTCAAATGACGGCACAAATGCATGTCGCCCAAACCGACATGCATGACAAGAATACAGGTCGGCAACGACATGTGGAGGACAACGACTTGAAGCGCAGCGCCTGAATCACTTTCCAAGCAATGCGCTTCAACGACTTGGAACTGAAACTGAAAAACAATGTGGAGGAAGTCTGAAATGAAGAAAATCCTGACCATGGTCCCGCTGCTTGCGGGTGCTGCCTTGCTGGCCTCGGTGGGCGTCTCGGCAGCCGCCGGCAAATACACGATCGGCATCTCCAACACCGTGCAGGGCAATGGCTGGCGCGAGGAGATGGTCTGCGCCATGAAGGCACAGGCGCTGGCGTCCGGCGAGGTCGCCAAGCTCAACATCGCCCACCGCAACACCGATGCCGCCGGCCAGTTGGAAGATATCCGCAACCTGATCAGCGCCAAGGTCGACGCCATCGTCGTCAACCCGGCCGATCCGGCCGGCATCAAGGCGGGCCTGGAAGAAGCCACCAAGGCCGGCATCGTCGTCGTTGCCGTCGACCAGGCGGTCACCGAGCCGTCGGCCTACATCATCTCCAACAACCAGGAACAGTATGCCTATCTCGGCGCCAAATGGCTGTTCCAGCAGATGGGTGGCAAGGGCGACGTGTTCTACATGCGCGGTGCCGCCGGCGCGTCCGCCGACTCTGACCGCGACAAGGGCTTCAAGAAGGCGTTGGCCGAATTCCCCGACGTGAAGGTCGCGCAGGAAGTCTTCACCGGCTGGCAGCAGGACCAGGCCAAGCAGCAGATGCTGTCCTTCCTCGCCACTGGCACGCCGATCAACGGCGTGTGGACCTCGGGCATCGACAACGTCATCGTCGACGCGCTGGTCGAGTCGCAGGCGCCGCTGGTGCCGGTGGTCGGCGCCGACAATGCCGGCTTCGTCGGCCAGCTGAGCTCGGTCAAGGGCCTCGTCGGTGCCGCGGTCACCAACCCCGGCTCGATCGGCGGCGCCGGCGTGACGCTCGCCCTGCAGATCCTCGACGGCAAGAAGCCGGCCCAGCAGACCGTGCTGGTCGAGCCGCAGCTGTGGGAGAACGCCACCGAGGAAGGCAAGGCCAAGCTGAAGGCCGCCGCCGACCCGTCGCTGAGCCCCGAATGGCCGGTCTCGATCTCGATCCCGGACTGGACGACATATACGAAGGAGCAGATCGTGGCGTGCAAGGGGCCGGGGGAATAAGTCTCCGATAGCCCTGCCTCACAAGGCGGGGAAGTCACATATGGGAAGGCCCCCTCACCCGGATTGCCAACCGAATTGCGAAGGGCAATTCGGGGCAATCCGACCTCTCCCCGAGGGGAGAGGAGCCGGCACGAGCGCCAGCCTCTTCTCCCCCACGGGGAGAAGGTGGACGCGAAGCGGCCGGATGAGGGGGCCTCTCCACACGCGATAGCCCTGCCTCATGAATCGAGAACCCCACGATTTGACCAGCAACCCCCTCCTCGACGCATCAGGCGTCGCCAAGAATTACGGCGCGGTTGCGGCCCTTCGCAACGCGTCGCTGTCCGTCCTGCCCGGCGAGGTGCACGCCCTGATGGGCGCCAATGGCGCCGGCAAGTCGACGCTGGTGAAGATCCTGACCGGCGCTATTTCTGCCAATGCCGGCCGCATCCTGATCCGTGGCGAGGCGCGCGACATACGCTCGCCCGCCGCCGCGCGCCGCGCCGGCCTGCTGCCCGTCTATCAGGAACCATCGCTGATCCCCGATCTCGATGTGCTGTCCAATCTGCGGCTGACCGGCACGCCGGTCGAGCCGTTCCGCGCCTGGGTGCGCGAACTCGGCATTCCCGACCTCGATATCCGCGACACCGCGCGCGACATCCCGCTGGCCGTGCTGCGCGTGCTCGATCTGGCGCGCGCGCTGGCCGTCGAGCCCGACGTGCTGCTGCTCGACGAGATGACCGCCGCACTGCCCGCCAACCTCGCCGAAAAGGTGCTGGAAGTGGTGCGCCGCCAGGGCGATGCCGGCCGCGCGGTGATCTTCATCTCGCACCGCTTCGTCGAAATCTCGGCACTGTGCGATCGCGCCACCGTGCTGCGCGACGGCGAGACCGTCGGCGTCGTCGACATCGTGCCCGGCGTCGAGGAAAAGATCGTCGAGCTGATGCTCGGCACCCGCATCGTCAAGACCCATGTCGCCGCCCGCAGTGCCGCCCAGAAGGCAGCGCCCGCCCCTGCCCAACCCAGGCTTGCCGTGCGCAATTTGCGCGTCGGCACCAAGCTCAACGACGTCTCCTTCGATCTCGCCGACGGCGAGGTCGCCGGCGTCGTGGCGCTCGAAGGCCAGGGCCAGGACGAGCTGTTTTCCGCCCTTGCCGGTTCGATCCGGCCATCGGGCGGCACCATCGAAGTCGACGGCAGCCCCGCAAAATTCTCGCACCCGATCGACGCCATCCGCGCCGGCATCGCCTATGTGCCGGGCGACCGTGCCGAAGCGCTCGCCATGCAACGCTCGGTGCGCGAGAACATCGCGCTGCCCTTCAGTGCGGCGCTGCGCAACTGGGGGCCGATCAACATGCGCCGGGAGCGCGCCAAGGTGGTCAGCGCCATCGAGCGGCTGCAGATCGACACCCGCGCGCAAGGCGAAGTGCAGCGCCTGTCCGGCGGCAACCAGCAGAAGGTGACGATCGCCCGCTGGATCGCGGCAGACGCCCGCACCATCCTGTGCTTCGACCCGACGCGCGGCATCGATGTCGGCACCAAGCAGGAGATCTATCATCTGGTGCGCGAGCTCGCCGGCCACGGCAAGTCGGTGCTGTTCTACACCTCGGAACTCGAAGAGGTGCAGCGTGTCTGCGACCGCGTCATCGTCATCTTCGGCGGCCGCGTCGTCGACATCTTCCCCGTCGAGGAGGCCGACGAGCCGGCGCTGATGCGCGCCGCCTACGGCCTGCCGCGCGGCGCCAAGGCCGATATCGGCATTCTGGCCGATCCCCAGTCCCCGTCTTCGGGGACGAACCCATGAGCCATTTCCTGCGCCGCCAGGGCTGGGTATCAGGCCTGTTCGCCCTCTTCGTCGCCCTGTTCATCATCACGAAACTGATCCAGCCGGCCTATGGCAGCGGCGATTTCGGCTCGCTCGCACGCGCCGTTTTGCCCTACGCCTTCGCCGTCGCCGCGCAGACCGTGGTGGTCATCGCCGGCGGCATCGACCTGTCGGTCGCCGCCATGATGGCGCTGACCAGCGTCACCGCCGCCTCGATGATGGCCGGCGCCTCGGAAGAATACGCGCTGTTCGTGGTGCCCTTCGTGCTCGCCATGGGTTTCGTGCTCGGCGCCGTCAACGGCATGCTGATCGTCGTCACCCGCGTGCCCGACATCGTCGTCACGCTGGCCACCCTGTTCGTGCTGCAGGGTGCCGCCCTTCTGGTGCTCGACGCGCCGGGCGGTGCCGCCGCCGAATGGCTGAAGGCGCTGATCTCGGGCACCGTGCCGATACCGGGCCTGCCCGACGGCATCGACGCCTGGCTGCCCAAGGCGCTGCTGGTGCTGATCGTCTGCCTCTGCATCGTCTGGATACCGCTCAGGCGCTCGCGCCTCGGCCTCTCCATCTACGCCATCGGCTCGAGCGAGTTGGCGGCGTTCCGCTCAGGCGTGCCGGTCAAGCGCACCCGCATCATCGCCTATGCGCTGTCGGGCCTGTTCGCGGCGATGGGCGGGCTGGCGCTGACCATGAGCACCGGCATTGGCGCCCCCATCCCCGGCCCCTATCTGCTCGCCAGCGTCGCGGCGGTGGTGCTCGGCGGCGTGGCGCTCGGCGGCGGCAAGGGCGGCCTGCTCGGCCCCATCGTCGCCGTCTTCGTGCTGCGGCTGGTGCGCACTGATCTGACGCTGCTCGCCATCGACCCCAACGTCACCGCCATCATCGAAGGCGCCATCATGGTCGCCGTGGTGATGTTCGGCGCGTTTATTACGATGCGGGGGCGGCAGTGATGGGTGCGATGATAGTGCCCTTTGCGAGGCAATCGCGTGTGAAAGGCCCCCTCATCCGGCCGCTTCGCGTCCACCTTCTCCCCGGTGGGGAGAAGAGAAGAGCATCGACGCCGGCATCCTCCTCTCCCCTCGGGGAGAGGTCGGATTGGCCCGAATTGCCCTTCGCAATTCGGTTGGCAATCCGGGTGAGGGGGACTTTGCGCCGATGCGATCTCTCTGTCCCCACCCCATCGCGAACCGGACC
>NZ_RZRQ01000112.1:0-18290 GCF_003997785.1 Mesorhizobium sp. M7D.F.Ca.US.004.01.2.1
AGATGGTCGCGACCTTCTCGCGCATCCCCGGCCTGGCGGACGTTCCGTTCGCCGTGCAGATGGAACCGAACCTGGTCGTCGAATTCTATTCGCGCTAAGCGAACGCGTTTTGCGATACCATGCAAAGGCCGCCCGTCGAGGCGGCCTTTTCTTTGTCTGCCTTTTCTTTGTCGGCCATCTCCGCTAATTCCGGGCGCAACGAAGCGCCGGACAGTCGTTGCTCCCGGATTTTGGAACTGACGCCATGAACATGCTGCCAGACGCCGAATCGCTTGAACCAGCCAGCGACATCGAGGGCGGCTTTCATCCGCTGTTTGCCGATGTGCCGTCCTCGGTCGAGTTCAACAAATTGCGCAAGCGGCTGCTGCGGCTGACCCGACAGGTGATCGAGGATTTTTCGATGGTGAAGCCCGGCCAGCGCTGGCTGGTCGCGCTGTCGGGCGGCAAGGATTCCTACGGTCTGCTCGCCGTGCTGCTCGACCTCAAATGGCGTGGGCTGCTGCCGGTCGATCTGCTGGCCTGCAATCTCGATCAGGGCCAGCCGAATTTCCCCAAACATATCCTGCCGGACTATCTCGACAGATACGCCATCCCGCATCGCATCGAGTATCAGGACACCTATTCCGTCGTCACCGACAAGCTGCCTGCGGGCAGCACCTATTGCTCGCTCTGCTCGCGTCTCAGGCGCGGCCATCTCTACCGCATTGCGCGCGAGGAGGGGTGCTCGGCGCTGGTGCTCGGCCACCATCGCGAGGACATTCTCGAAACCTTCTTCATGAACCTGTTCCATGGCGGCCGTCTCGCCGCCATGCCGCCCAAGCTGCTCAACGACGAGGGCGACGTCATGGTGCTGCGGCCGTTGAGCTACTGCGCCGAGGTTGATCTGGAAAAATTCGCTGCCGCAATGCAGTTCCCGATCATTCCCTGCGATCTTTGCGGCAGCCAGGAAGGTCTCCAGCGCAACGCCATGAAGGCGATGCTCGAGGATATCGAAAAGCGCATGCCCGGTCGTAAGGACACGATGCTACGCGCACTGTCCAACAGCAGGCCATCGCATCTGCTCGACAGAAAACTGTTCGATTTCGCGGCGCTCAATGAGACCCTCAGCACAAGGCTAGACATATCCGATGACATTTGACGACACCGCGATCGACTGGCTCGCTGGCCTTCTGTCCGATGCGGCAAAAGCCGAGATCATGCCGCGCTTTCGCCGGCTGGGCGAGGGTGACATCCGCCAGAAGACCTCGGCCGCCGACCTGGTGACCGAGGCCGACGTCAACGCCGAGCGGCTCATCACTGCCAGGCTGCGCGAGCGCTACCCCTCGGCGATGGTCGTCGGCGAGGAGGCCTGTTCCGACAATCCAGCGCTGTTGAACGGGTTGGGCGATGCCGATCTGGCTTTCGTCATCGACCCGGTGGACGGCACTTTCAACTTCGCCTCCGGCGTGCCTTTGTTCGGCGTCATGCTGGCGGTCGTGATCAAGGGCGAGACCGTTGCCGGCATCATCCACGATCCCGTCGGCAAGGACTGGCTGATCGGCGCCAGGGGCGCCGGCAGCCATATCCGGCATGCGCATGGCAGCATCGAGAGGGTGCATGTCGCAGCACCCGCGCCGATCTCGCAAATGACCGGCTCTGTCTCCTGGCAATATATGCCCGAGCCGGAGCGGTCGCGGCTGGCGCGCAACCAGACGAAGATCCTGTCGCAGTTCGCCTATCGCTGCGCGGCGCACGAATACCGTCTGTTGGCGAGCGGCCATGCCCACTTCGTCGTCTACAACAAGCTGATGCCGTGGGATCATCTGGCCGGTATGCTGATCCATGCCGAGGCTGGCGGCCATGCCGCACGTTTCGACGGCAGCGCCTATCTGCCCTCGCATCTCGGCGGCGGCCTGCTTGTCGCGCCCGACCGGGAAAGCTGGCACGAATTGCGCCGCGAGCTCTGGGCGCAATAGGATCAACTCCTGCGGCCAGCTGAAAGCGCGATGCAATCTCACGCAAATCCGGAGGCTCTCGAATGAAACCTCGGTTCGCAATTGTCGCGGCGGCTCTTGCCGCCGCCCTGTTTGCCAGCTCCCACGAAGCAAGTTCGCAGGAGCGCACTTGCCGCAGTCCCGACCCCGTCGACACGATAAAGGAGATGTCGGACGCTATCTATGCTTGTTGGAAGCCGCCGCCCGGAACCGCGGGCATGTCCCTGACGCTGCGGTTCTCGCTTCGCCGCAACGGCACACTGATCGGCAAGCCTCGCGCCACATATTCCGATCTTGGAAGCGATGCCCAGCTCAGCAGGGCCTTCGTGGCTTCAATCCTCAGGGCACTCGATGACGCTTTGCCATTGCCCTTTTCGGACAGCATGGGTGGAGCAATCGCGGGGCGTATGCTTGCGCCTCGCTTCACGGCAGCCCTTGAAGGTTCGTCCTAGTCTTGCGCATGTCGCCCAAAGGGGACCCCTGGGTTTTGGGACACGCGCAAAAACGACAATTCAGTGCAGGTCGGTGACGTGCCCTAGAACGGGCGGGTTCTGCGGCTGGAACATCTTGCCGCGCTCGGCGATGAAGATCATCAGCAGCGCTGCGACCGAGACGCTGCAGAAACCAGCGGCCAGCGGTGTTACCGTGCCGTTGAAAGCCTGACCGATCAGCGTGCCGAGAATGCCGCCGAGAAACGTCTGCATGAAACCCAGGATGGACGACGCCGTGCCGGCCAGTTGGCCGAGCGGCTCCATGGCCAACGCGTTGAAATTGGCGCCGAGTGCACCGAACGGCAGCATGGCGCTGGCAAAGAAGGCGATGAACAGCCACAACGGCATCTTCATTTCCAGCGAAACGACCAGCCAGGCAAGGCTGATGACCAGGAACAGCAGCAGTGCGCTCTGCGACAGGCGGCGCATGCCGATACGGCCGACAAGGCGCGAGTTCAGAAAGTTGGAGAAAGCAAGCACGCCGGCAACCCCGGCGAAGATGACCGGGAACATCTCGCCGACGTTGAATATGTCGACATAGATCTGCTGCGCCGAGGCGATGAAGCCGAACATGGCGCCGAAAACGAAGGTACTGGCGAAGGCATAGCAGATGGCAATGCGGTTGGTGAGCACGATGCGAAAGCCACCGACAATCGAGTTCACGCTCAGCGGTCGGCGATGTTCGGGGTGCAGTGTTTCAGGCAGGCGAAGCAGCGACCAGGTCGAGACGACGAGCGCACCGACGGCCATGGTGACGAAGATCCAATGCCAGGTCGCAAACAGCATGATGAACTGGCCGATGCCGGGAGCAATGACCGGTATCGCCATGAACACCATGAAGATCAGCGACATCACCTCGGCCATGCGCCGGCCGTCGAATGTGTCGCGCACGATCGAGACGGCGATGACGCGGGTCGCGGCCGCACCGATGCCTTGCACGGCCCGGCACAGCAGAAGTGTTTCAAAGCTTGGTGCAACGGCGGCCGCCGCGGCTGCGGCGACATAGATCACCAGCCCGGCGACCAGCGGTGCGCGACGGCCGAAGCGATCCGAGATCGGCCCGAAGAACAGCTGGCCGCCGCCGAAGCCCAGAATGTAGGCCGTTATGACGTACTGCCGGTGGTTTTCATTTTCGACGCCGAGCGAGGCGCCGATCTGCTGCAGAGCCGGCAGCATGATGTCGATGGCCAGCGAATTCAGCGCCATCAGCGCCGCGCACAACGCGATGAACTCCCAGCGTGGAATAGGCAGTTTGCTTGCCGATTGCGGCGCTGATTTTTGCTGGTCCACGGCAAGTCCGATCTTTCAAACGAAAATGCGCCGGCGGGCCGGCGCATTGGCTCGTCTTGGTCCTGGGTTCAGGACATAAAAATTGCCGAGGTGGGGCTGCCCTGGCGTTTGGTGCACGTCGCCCGAAACTGTACGGCTGTTTCAGGCAGACGACATGCACGAAAAACAGAAATCAGGCGGCGCCTTTGACGCTGACGCCCTTTTCTACCAGGAATGTCAGGAGTTCGCCCGCCTGGAACATCTCGCGGATGATATCGCAGCCGCCGACGAATTCGCCCTTGACGTAGAGCTGCGGGATCGTCGGCCAGTTGGAATATTCCTTGATGCCCTGGCGCAGTTCGGTGGAGTCCAGAACGTTCACGCCTTTGTAGTCGGCGCCGATATAGTCGAGGATCTGGACGACCTGGCCGGAAAATCCGCATTGCGGGAAACCGGGCGTGCCCTTCATGAAAAGGACGACGTCGTTGCCCTTCACTTCGTTGTCGATGTAGTCGTTGATACCGCTCATGGAATATCCTTTCCCGCCTGTGGGAGTCAGGCTCGAAACATATCCCTTCAAATAAACCCAACGATTGCCCGAAACAAGACTTTAGCCGAGCCGTGGCTGAAATGGCGCAAAGGATGGGCCGTGTTGGGCCAAGCAGTCCCCTCGACACCGACTCGTGAGGTTGCGGTCTATATTCCGGCGCGGGTCAGTCGGGAACGCTGGTCTGCAAGGCGAGTGCGTGCAGCACCCCACCCATATTGCCCTTCAGCGCGTCGTAGACCATCTGGTGCTGCTGGACGCGGCTTTTTCCCCGAAAGCTCTCGGCCACCACCTCGGCCGCATAATGGTCGCCGTCGCCGGCGAGGTCGCGAATCGTCACCTTGGCGTCCGGAATGCCGTCCTTGATCAGTTTTTCGATGTCGTGGGCATCCATTGCCATGGCAAAATCCTGTTTCGAGCGCCGGTAGCCGGCCATAAGATGAGAGTCGGGCGAGCCTAAAGCCTTTCCGGTCCGGATTGAAGCCGTTCTGTCCCGCCAAGGGCAAGACGGTTCCGGGAACCTCAGGGAGGACCTAGGCCGGTGGGCTTGCTTCATCCTCAGCAACGTCCTCGCGCGTCGAGAAAGCGCGACCAAGGCTGAAGGCCAGCACATAGAGCGGAACGTTGACAGCCAGGCTGACGATGGGAAGATAACTCGTCATCTGCCAGGCGGTCGAGAAGAACGGTTGTCCGTAACCGTCGCAGACAAGTGACGAGCCGTACTCCCACAACGCCCCGACGACCGCCGCGCTGGCAAAAAGCTTGATGCAGGTGACGATATGCCTTGCCCGTGCCGGATCCGGCGCGAGGCGGCCCCACAGCACCAGGCAGACGATCGGGACCGCGTAGATGAGGTTCTGCAGCGCCAGCATCGGGATGGCGCCGTTGGCCGCGGCAAGAAACTGCACGCGCGTTTCCAGCCGGGAGCAAACCTCGCTCGAGGTCGTCGACAGCAGGAAAAAGACGAACGGCCCGAGGAACCAGAAGAAGAACAGCGACGGCCAGAAAACGACTGCAAGCAGCGCCCGGGCGGCCAGTGTGGTCAACTGGCCTGATCCATGAAGCGCGGGAACCAGCCTTCGTGGCCCCCGGTCAATTCGCTGACCGGGATTGACCGCGCCTCGCCAAGCTTCAGCACGCTGCCGCCGGTTGAGCCGATCCACGGCGCGAAGATGCCGAGTTCGCTCTGCTGCTTGCGAATGGAGTCCCATTCATCGCCATGCGGGTCGATCGACAGCGTCAGCAAATAGCGACCCTGGTCCTCGCCGAACCAGACCGGGATCGGGTCAGTGCCGACGAGCCCGGGAACGGTGGCGCCGATACCTGACGCCATCGCCATTTCGGCCAGAGCCACGGCGATGCCGCCATCGGAAACATCATGCGCCGCCGTGACGATGCCGGATGCGATCAGCGAACGCACGTGGTCGCCGACGCGTTTTTCATGCTCAAGGTCGACCGGCGGCGGCGGGCCATCCGTGCGGCCGTGGATGTCCCTGAAATAGACCGATTGGCCAAGATGCGTTCCCCAGGAGGCGGGCGCGCCAACCAGCAGGATCATCTGGCCTGGCGCCGCAAAGCCAGTCCGCACCATCTTCGACCAGTCGGCGATCAGGCCGACGCCGCCGATGGTCGGTGTCGGCAGAATGCCCTGGCCGTTGGTCTCGTTGTAGAGCGAGACGTTGCCGGAGACGATCGGGAAGCCAAGAGCGCGGCAGGCATCGCCGATGCCTTTCACCGCGCCAACCAGCTGCCCCATGATCTCGGGCCGTTCCGGATTGCCGAAATTGAGGTTGTCGGTGGCCGCCAGCGGCAGAGCGCCGGTGGCGGTCAGGTTGCGCCAGCATTCGGCCACCGCCTGCTTGCCGCCCTCATAGGGGTCAGCCTCGCAATAGCGCGGCGTCACATCGGAGGAGAAGGCGAGCGCCTTGGTCGCATGGCCTTCGACCCGGACCACACCGGCATCGCCGCCTGGAAGCTGCAGCGAATTGCCCTGGATCAGCGTGTCATACTGTTCCCAGACCCAACGGCGCGAGGACAGGTCGGGGCCGCCGAGCAGCTTCAGCAGCGCATCGGCAACATCGGCCTGCGGAACGTCATTGGCGGCCAGCGGCGCAGGCTTCTTCGGCTCGACCCACGGCCGGTCATACTCGGGTGCCTTGTCGCCGAGATCCTTGATCGGCAGGTTGGCGACCTCGTCGCCCTGGTGC
Organism: Mesorhizobium sp. M7D.F.Ca.US.004.01.2.1; assembly: GCF_003997785.1. NCBI lineage: Bacteria > Pseudomonadati > Pseudomonadota > Alphaproteobacteria > Hyphomicrobiales > Phyllobacteriaceae > Mesorhizobium > Mesorhizobium sp. M7D.F.Ca.US.004.01.2.1. The sequence continues at coordinate 6,488 of NZ_RZRQ01000112.1, forward strand.
AGCACGCGGAAGCGCAGATCGTCGGTGGTCTTGCCGACGATGGCGAAGTCGAGCCCCCATTTGTGGAAGATCGCCTCGGCTTCCTTTTCTTTTTCCGGGCGCAGCACCATCAGCATGCGCTCCTGGCTTTCCGAAAGCATCATTTCGTAGGCGCTCATGCGCTCTTCGCGCACCGGCACCTTGTCGAGATCGAGCTCGATGCCGAGGTCGCCCTTAGCGCCCATTTCGACCGCCGAGCAAGTGAGGCCGGCAGCACCCATGTCCTGGATGGCGATGACGGCGCCCGAGGCCATCAGTTCGAGGCAGGCTTCCAGCAGGCACTTTTCGGTGAAGGGGTCGCCGACCTGAACGGTCGGGCGCTTCTCGTCGATCTTGTCGTCGAATTCGGCCGAGGCCATTGTGGCGCCGCCGACGCCGTCGCGGCCGGTTTTGGCACCGAGATAGACGACCGGCAGGCCGACGCCCTTGGCTTCCGATAGGAAGATCGCGTCGGTCTTGGCCAGGCCCGCTGCAAAAGCGTTGACCAGGATGTTGCCGTTGTAGCGGGCGTCGAAATTGACCTCGCCGCCGACCGTCGGCACGCCGAAGGCGTTGCCATAGCCGCCGACACCGGAGACCACGCCCGAAACGAGATGCCTGGTCTTGGGGTGGTCAGGCGCGCCAAAGCGCAACGCATTCATCGCCGCGATCGGCCGCGCGCCCATGGTGAAGACGTCGCGCAGGATGCCGCCGACGCCGGTCGCGGCACCTTGGTAGGGCTCGATGTAGGACGGGTGGTTGTGGCTCTCCATCTTGAAGACGACGCAGTCGCCATCGCCGATGTCGACCACGCCGGCATTCTCGCCCGGTCCCTGGATGACGCGCGGGCCGGTGGTGGGCAGCGTGCGCAACCACTTCTTCGAGGATTTGTAGGAGCAGTGCTCATTCCACATCGCCGAGAAGATGCCGAGTTCGGTGAAGCTCGGCTCGCGCCCGACAAGGTCGAGAATGCGCTGATACTCGTCGGGCTTCAGCCCGTGCGCGGCAATGAGCTCGGGGGTGATCGGCACGGAATTGGAAATGGTCATGGGCGGCGATTTGTATCCGGGGCGTTGGGATTTGAGTCCCGTCTTATCGCAAGCTTGGGAGCCAATACACCCCATCGGATGCTGAAAAACAACGGAAAGCTACAAGGTGACGACGGGCGCGACGAGATCGCGGGTCGTGGGGGAACGTTGTTGTCTGTTTGTGAAGGCTTCTGCACCGCCATTGGGGAACGGGATGACATTCCGGCCGTTAGGTCTCCAACCAATCGGGAGATTTGGACCATGGCCACCAAGCAGGGCAAGAAAGACAATCGCCTCTCGGACAAGGAGGCTATGCATATCGCGGAGACCACCGACGTTTCACCTGGGCAGGCCAAGGAGCTGGCTGAGAAGCACGGGAAAGACAACGCCGAGAAGGAAGCCAAGAACTTCAAGGCAGAGGGCTGATCTGAGAGCCATGGAGGGGCTGCTCTGCGCCAAACCGACGCTTAATGGGCCTGTCAGTCGCGAGTTGGCTCACGAGAAGCTGTCGTAGCCGGCGCGGCCTTCATCCAGCAGACGCCGGATCACCGCGACGCCTTCAGCGATGTCCTTGCGTTGTTTCGGCTGTGAAATACCGAAGCGGATGCCGTGGAAAGTCTGCTCGGAGCGACCGGCCTTGAACTGGTCCTCGTCATTGATCAGCACGCCGTGCTCGAGGCAAGCATTCTTGAAGGTGCCGGAAAGCCACGGGTCGGGCAAAGTCAGCCAGACAAAGGGCACCTTGTCGTGCGACTTGAACGCGAAGCCGGCCAAAGTCTCGCGCACGATCGCGATGCGGGCGCTGATTTCGGCGATGCTGCGCTTGCGGATATCGCCGGCCTGACCGGAAAGCACCAAGCGGGCATTCACCTCCGCCAGCAGGAAGGGCATCCCGCCGGTCATCATCTTGTGGGCGACACGGATGCGGTGGCGGTAGGCGGGCGGGCAGGAGAGCCAGCCGCCGCGCACACCGGCCGCGACCGACTTCGACAGGCCGCCGGCGACAATGGTGCGTTCAGGGGCATACTCGGCCAGCAACGGCGTCGGATCATCGGTGAGGTGGCCATAGAGATCGTCCTCGATGAGAACGACATTGTATTCGCGTGCGACGCGCGCGATTGCTTCGCGGCGCGCCGCCGACAAGGTCACCAGTGTCGGATTCTGCACCGTCGGCATCAGGAAGATCATCTTGGGATGCTTTTGCGCGCAGACGCGCTCGAAATCCTGGGGATCGATGCCTTCATCGTCCGATGCCACCAAGGCCGTCCGCCGGCCGATCAGACCGGCGCTGCGGGAAATCTGTGAATAGGTGAGGTGCTCGAAGGCGACATAGTCGCCCGGCGTGGTCAGCGCGGCGATCGCTGCCATCACCGCGGCATGGGTGCCGAGCGTCGGGACAATGGCGTCGGCATTTGGGTGAAACGAATTGCGCGACAGCCAACGGGCGCCGGCTTCGTACCAGCGGTCGGGAAAATCCCTGACGTAGCTTGAAATCTCATGTGGATGGTCCTGCGCCACGCGCGACAGGACATCGGAGACATCAGCGCCCTGGCCGACGTCGGGCGCCGCCATGCTGTCGAAACGCAGCTCGCCGCGCGGTGCATCGATAGTGCGTGTGCCTTCGCCGCTGACGTCCGGAGCCAGGAAGTCCGGTTTTGCGCCATCGGCGCGCTGGCCGAGCACATAGGTTCCGCGCCCGACTTCGCCGCTGACCAGCCCGCGCTCGCGCAGCAATTGATAGGCCCGGCCGACGGTGCCGACGGTGGTGCCGATGTCGTAGGCGAGGTCGCGCTGCGGTGGCAGCTTTGCGCCGGCATCGATCACGCCCCGATCGATGTCCGTTTCGATGGAATCCGCCAGCCGCTGATACAGCGGGCCGGAGCCGGCAGTGAGATCTGGAAGCCAATTTGTCATGGTGACAATTTTCTATATTGCGTCGAATTCTGAGTCAATACATATCAATCGCGTGCCAAAAGGGTACAATTTAGAATTCTGGTAGAAAGAAAATGAATACAATCGCGACAATTCGTCATTCGAGCGCCGCGTTATCAGGTCAATCGACACGCCCATCGGGCCGGCGCGGCTTTGTCAGCCGTCTGGTGCGTCTGGTCAGATCGCTGGCGAGATGGATCGACAGCCTGCTGGAGCGCCGACGCAGCCGGCTGGCGCTGCTGGAAATGACCGACGACCAGCTCAAGGATATCGGCATTTCGCGCTGCGATGCCCACCTCGAGGGCATCAGGCCGTTCTGGGACTGAAGCTAGCGGAGTTTTGGAGCCCTGGTGCGTGCAACGCCATGGTCTGCAAGGACGGCGACCACGCACAGCACGAGAAAAAGTCCGGTGATGGCCAGCGCCGAGATGGCGACGCTGGCTGCGCCATTCTTGGCGACGTCGAGGAAGGGGTAGGGCACCTCGCCGGCAAACGGCGCCCGCGTCAGCGCATAGATCAGATAGGCGATGGGATAGAGCACCCACCAGGAAATGTCGCTCCAGCGCGTCCGACCGTCAGTGCCTGATATCAGCCACCACAGCACGAACAGCACCGGCGTCACATAATGCAGCAGGACGTCGCAGAGCAGGAACAGTCCCTGCGGTTGCCAAAGCTGTGCAAGGACCGTGGCATAGATGGTGAAGACCAGCGCGATCGAAACCGCGACGCCAGCGCGCATCCGCGGCCCGGCGAAGGCGGGCAACCACGCATAGCCGGAGGGCGACAGCAGCGACGTATACACCAGCACTGCACCGATGTTGGTCAGGATGGTGAAGAAGCTGAGCAGGAAGACGATGGAGCCAAGCAGGCTGCGGCCGGCTTCCATCGACGCCGGAATGGTGATGCAGAACTGCAGGACGAGCCCGGCCAGACCGATGACCAGACCCGCGATCTGCAGGAACCGGCCCATGGGCTAGGCCGTCGCGGCGCAGGCCGGATTGCCGGCTTGCCAGCGGGCGATGTCAGAGCCAATGCGGGCGCCGAGCGGGTCGTTCATCAACGGACCGAACGCATCGACGCGGCTTGAATTGCCTTGCGCCTGCACGACCAGCAGCGGTTTGCCGCCATAGTGCTTGGCCGGCACCAGCAGGAAACGCGGTGTGCCGCTGAACGAATTCAGTTCGTTGGCCATCTGATACTGTTTGAAGGCCGGGTCCTTGCTAGCGATCCAGCATTTGTGGGCCGCTATCGCCACTTGTTCCATAGCCAGAAGCGCTGCACTTTTGCCTGACGGGACTGGCGTGCTCTTCGGCGTCGATTGGCAGGATGCCAAGGCGAAACCGGCCGCGGCAACCAGCGCGATCGTCTTGCTCCTGATCAAGCGGCACCCATCTCAAGTTCGGACAGAAAGATCTTCGAACCGTCGGTCATCTCGCCCCACACCCGCGACAATGCCGGATGCTGCGAGGCGATCTGCTCATAGGCATCGAATTTGGGATAGGCGTCGAGCAGGTCGTGGCGCCCTGTCATGGCCCGGAAATTGTTGAAAATGAACCGCGTCGGCGTCAGCCATGCATCGGCGAAACTGATGTCGTCACCGAGCGCGAAAGGCCCTTGCGCCATGCGCGCCTCGATTGCCGCCAGCCCGTGATGCAGGCGGGCGAATTGGGCGTCGATCTCGGCATTGTTTCGCTTCGGCACGAAATGAAGCTCGAAAAGCTTCATCGTCGGGGTCAGCACATCGAGATCGGTGATACGGGCGAACATGCGCACCAGCGCACGGTCCTTGGAGTCGGGCGGCAGCAGCGCCGGTTCCGGAAACCGTTCCTCGAGATATTCGGCGATGACCACCGACTCGACGATCGTTTCGCCCGAACCGGTGATCAGCACCGGAATCCGGTTCATTGGTGAGATGGCGCGAAACGCTTCCGGAATCGGAAAACCAGGCGGCGGCGCAATGATCTTGAGCGGCACATCCTTGATGTAGGCCAGTGCCCGCACGATCGACGAGTAGGGCGACAACGGCCGCGAATAGAGTTTCATGACCGTCTCTCTCCCCAATGAATCGGACTTGCCCTGATAAAGAGACAGGAATGTCCGGCTGTTTTCAAGCTGTTCGCTTCGATGACGTCAGGCAGCGATGCCGAGGGCACTTTCGAACAGTCCACGGCCGTCCGTGCCGCCATGGGCTGCTTCGATCAGGTTTTCCGGGTGCGGCATCAGGCCGAGCACATTGCCCTGGCTGTTGATGATGCCGGCAATGTCGTTGATCGAGCCGTTGGGGTTGGTGCCGTCGGCATAGCGGAACACCACCTGGCCTTCGCCTTCGAGGCGGGCAAGTGTGTCGGCGTCGGCGAAATAATTGCCGTCGTGATGCGCAACCGGCGAGCGGATGATCTGACCCGGCTGATAGCGGCGGGTGAACATGGTGTTGGCATTGGTGATTTGTAGTTTCACCTGCCGGCAGACGAATTTCAGCGAGGTGTTGCGCATCAATGCGCCCGGCAGCAAGCCGGCCTCGACCAGTATTTGAAAACCGTTGCAGACGCCGATGACCGTGACGCCCGCGGCTGCCTTTTCGGCAACCGCCCGCATGACCGGCATGCGCGCCGCGATCGCGCCGCAGCGAAGATAGTCGCCGAAGGAAAAGCCGCCCGGAATGGCGATCAGGTCGACATCGGGGATTTCGGTGTCAGTCTGCCAGACGGTGACCGGCGGTGTTCCGGAAATCTTGGTCAGCGCCGCGATCATATCGCGGTCGCGATTGAGGCCGGGCAGGAGGACGACGGCTGATTTCATGGCAGTTCCCGTTCGAGCATCTGAACCAGATACCGGGGTGAAACGTGGTTGGTCAACCAGACACGGTTGTCGGAGAGAAGAATAATGCCCCATTCCTGGTCATGGCTGCCGAGTCGGCGCGCAGGATAACACTTTCCGGCGTGGGATTGCGCTTGGAAAGTTTCACGCTCGTTCAAATCACGCGGCTTTTCCGGTGAACGCGCGGAAGTCGCTGGAACAAAGCCATCGATCAAGATCTGTAGCTGCGAAACGTCCAATGATGGGCTGGGATTCTCACTATTGATCAAGTCTGGGCTCGCCTTCGAAGTGTCCGAGACGCTCTCTGAAGATTTTTATACAGTATGAATCCGGGATTTTAACGTCTGCAGCAGCATAAGGACGATGGCAAACGACTTGAGACTCCGGTGGACAACGGCAAGATCAAAGAACGCGAGGACATTCGACGCTCCATGTGGGTGTCGGCGACGATCGTGGCGTCGCTCGGCGCGTTCGCATTCATGCTGATGTGGAACGCCAGCCCTTCCACGGGGGAGCTTTTTTCAAAGTGGCTTTCCCTCGATACGAGCCTCGGCGCCTGTGCCGTCTCGTTCACACGCCTGTTTCTCATGACCACGATCATTTCAGTCGGCCTCGGCGTCATTTCTGCAGGGATGATCCTATCGGATGCGATTGATGTCTTTACCTACAAGAGGCGCTTTCGCGCCTACCGCGCGCTTTTTCTGACTGGAGCGGGCCTTACGGCATTCTTGTTGTTGCCGCTTGTTTCGGGGGACGGTGTCTGGAACGCGGGTGGTCGTCACGGCTTGTCTCGGATTGATTTCGCAAACGCCTGTATTGCTAGCCATCACACCACCTTTCATCGGTTGCATTGGCACCTTCTGATGGTCGCGCTTGTGGGTTGGTTCAACATAATGGTGTTGATGGGCCTGCAGCGCGCGATCGCCGACGGGCGCGATCCGAGCCAGCTTTCTGACGATCCTCGGACCCGGGAAATACAGTTGCGAACCCTGGAATGGGCTCAGCGACGCAGGGCAAGCGGGCGAATCGCGGTCAAGGTTGCAATGACTGCCCTGGCGGCGGCGTTGTTTTACGCCGGCGCATGGTCAATGAAGCCGGCCGTCCTCCGCTTCATTCACACGTTCACTTGGGAGCGGCAAAAGGCGAACGTGGTCGAGACTGGCATGCAATGTGTGCTGGAAGTGAAAGTCAGGCGCGACTGGGTAGAGCGGTCTCGCGCCGATTGCTCTTCAGATGCCGCGAGGGCTGCTCCGGCCTTGGCGCCGGGAGAGGGTGCTTGGCGCATCACGAAAATTCCCACCGCAAGGCTCATCTATCGCGCTCCGGGTGGTGGCGAGTATTCGTTTGACGTGGCAGGAGATTATTATGTGAAGATGTCCACATCGGTCGGCACCGAGATCGAGGTGTTGCGAAATCCGGCCAGTCCCGAAGGGATCGACAAGGTTTTCGACGGCGGTGATGTCAAACGAATGTTCTACAAACTGCTCGCGATTATCGCTGGCGCCGTCGCGATCTATTATTTGTGGATTCGCAGGCCGCGCAGTCCACGCCCGATCTAGACGGGATTATCGCCCGCCAGCTGGCGGGCGCTGTCGACGTCACCCCAGCGTCACACTATAATTCTCGATCACCGTGTTCGCCAGCAGCTTGTCGCACATGGCCTTGAGGTCCGCTTCGGCCTTGGCCTTGTCGCTTTCCGCCAGCTCGATGTCGAATACCTTGCCCTGCCGTACCGCGCCGACGCCGCCGAAGCCCAGGCCGGACAATGCGTGTTCTATCGCCTTGCCTTGCGGGTCGAGCACGCCGTTCTTGAGGGTGACGGTAATGCGGGCCTTGATCACGCTGGACATGCTCCTGTTCTGACTATCGGGTTGCAAGCCGCTATCAGTGCGGCTTGCCTTTGATGCCTTCGGTCGAGGCGACAAGCACAGGGCCGGTCGGGCGCGGCGGCTCGTTCTCGTTCATGATGCCGAGGCGGCGGGCAACTTCCTGGTAGGCTTCGACAAGGCCGCCCATGTCGCGGCGGAAACGGTCCTTGTCGAGCTTGTCCTGCGTCGCCACGTCCCACAGGCGGCAGGAGTCCGGCGAAATCTCGTCAGCGACGACGATGCGCATCATGTCGCCCTCGAACAGGCGGCCGCATTCGATCTTGAAGTCGACGAGCTGGATGCCGACGCCCATGAACAGGCCGGAGAGGAAGTCGTTGACACGGATGGCCAACGCCATCACGTCGTCGATCTCCTGCGGGCTTGCCCAGCCGAACGCGGTGATGTGCTCTTCCGACACCATCGGATCGTCGAGCGCATCGGCCTTGTAGTAGAATTCGATGATCGAGCGCGGCAGAACCGTGCCTTCCTCGATGCCGAGACGCTTGGACAGCGAACCGGCCGCGACATTGCGCACCACCACTTCGAGCGGAATGATCTCGACTTCCTTGATCAGCTGCTCGCGCATGTTCAGCCGGCGGATGAAGTGGGTCGGAATGCCCATGCGGTTGAGATGGTTGAAAATGTACTCGGAAATGCGGTTGTTGAGGACGCCCTTGCCGTCGATGACCTCGTGTTTCTTCTTATTGAACGCGGTTGCATCATCCTTGAAGAACTGGATAAGCGTGCCCGGTTCGGGTCCCTCATAGAGGATCTTGGCCTTGCCTTCATAAATGCGGCGGCGATTTTTCATCTGATTTTTCTCTGGGGTTTCGGACAGGCGGTATCAGACCATTTTCTGTCCGTCTGCCTGAAATAGTGCGGCTACGGTGGGGTTCAATGCCGGGTCTATCCCAATCACATCGTTTGCTCAATCGGCAAATCCTTCCAATCAACCGCTTTCGGGACTGAAATGCCGCAGCGCAGCATGCGATGAAGCGTATTGACCGGCCCGCGACCTTTTGGTTTGTGCTTTGGCAACACACATATTCACTGCCAACGAATCGAATTTGACCCGGAGGGACGCCATGAGCAGCATGAAAGACCGCGAAGAGGGCTTCGAGCGCAAATTTGCTTTCGACGAGGAACTTCGGTTCAAGGCCTCGGCGCGCCGCAACAAGGCGCTCGGCCTGTGGGCCGCCGAAAAGCTCGGAAAGTCGGGCGCCGACGCCGACGCCTATGCCAAGGAAGTGGTTGTTTCCGACATCGAGGAAGCCGGCGACCACGACGTGTTCCGCAAGATCCGCAAGGATTTCGATGCGGCCGGCGTCGACCAGTCGGACCATCAGATCCGTCGTACCATGGACGAGTTGATGGCGCAGGCGATCGAGCAGATCAAGAACACCTGATCCGGGCCAAAGCCGGTTCCGCAAAAGTGTCCCACGGTTTTTGCGACAGAGAACCTGCGACAGACAAAGAATGACTGGACCAATCGACCGCCCGGCCTATCCGGGCGGTTTTTCTTTGCCTTTGCCGCGGTTTCCGGCTGAAACTGCTGATGTTAACGAGGAAAGAGTCCATGTCCCTGAAGTCCCGCCTTGCGGCCGATGAAACGCTGTTCACCGCATGGTCCGGTGTGCCGGATGCCTTGACCGTCGAAATCGTCGCCAAGCAGGGTTTCGACGCCGTTACGCTCGACATGCAGCATGGCGGTCATCACGAGGACAGCGTGCTGCGTGGCCTGGTGCCGGTGCTCGCTGCCGGCAAGCCGGCGCTGGTGCGCATTCCTGTCGGCCGTTTCGACATGGCGAGCCGCGCGCTCGACTTCGGCGCCGAGGCTGTCATTGCGCCGATGGTGAACTCGGTTGCCGACGCAAAACTGTTCGCAGCCGCGATGAAATATCCGCCGCTCGGCGAGCGCTCCTGGGGGCCGACCTACGCTTTTCCGCGCCACGGCAAGGGCGACCAGGCCGACTGGCTGCGCGACTCCAACCAGCGCACCATGGCTTTCGCCATGGTCGAGACGCGGGCGGCCCTTGATGCGCTCGATGGCATCCTCGACACGCCGGGCATCGACGGCATCTTCCTCGGACCATCGGATTTCTCGATCGCCTGGAGCAATGGCGCCACGATCAATTCGACGCTGGAAAGCATGATGGAGACGGTGGCTTCGGTCGCCGAGCGCACCCGCAAGGCCGGAAAGCACGCCGCGATCTATGTCGTCGAGCCGGCAATTGCCGGCCGTGTCGTGTCGATGGGCTACCGCCTGCTGGCCATGGGCTCGGAACACGCGCTGATCGGGCTCGGCGCAAAAACCCTGATCAAGAGCGTCAGGGATTCGATCGACTCCTGAAGACGCTCAGGCCTTCAGATCCGTCAGGAATTTGGCGAAGGTCATCGAACCTTCGGGCCACGGCCCGAAGCCCGAATCCGCGTTGAGGTGACCGGTCTCGCCGGCATCGATGAACAGTGAGCCCCACGCCCCGGCAATGTCCTCGGCGACATCGAAGGCGCAGAACGGGTCGTTGCGGCTGGCGATGACGATGGATGGAAAAGGCAGCGGCTCGCGCGGGTAGGGACCGAAGGTCATCAGATGCCTCGGCTTGACCTTGGGATTGGCGACATCGGGCGGCGCCACGAAGAAGGCCCCGGCAACCGGCTTCCTGAACTGCGCAATGGCTTGCACCGCCGCGGCGACACCAAGCGAGTGCGCGACCAGGACGACCGGCTTCTCGGCCTCGTTGACGGCCTTGGCCACGCTCGCCGTCCAGTCCTCACGCACCGGCTTCGACCATTCCGTTTGCTCGACGCGGCGCGCCGTCGACAGCTTCGACTGCCAGCGGCTCTGCCAATGGTCGGGGCCGGAATTGGTGTAGCCCGGCACGATGAGAATATCTGCGTCTCTGACCTTCATGGCGCTGAGATAGCGAGCGGCGTCGCTTCGTGCAACGGGCACGAACAGCGCTCTTGATCACAATAGTGAACACGATGTTCGCTTCTTCGCGTCTTGTGTGAACGATGCCGATGGACGATCTGTGGTCAGGAAAAGAAACAGCCGTGTGCGGGAACCCTGACTTTGGAACTGACACGACGTACAATGATTGGCGGCGCGGGGCTTCTCGCCCTGGGAGTTTCATCGCAAGCCGGTCGAACGGAGCATCTGATGAGTGAACTGCCTTTTGCCGCCACCACCCCGGTCAGCGTTGCCCGCGTCGGGTTGAAGGCACGCGACGCCGAAAGTCTTGCCGCATATTATCGCAAAGTTGTTGGTCTGCAGGAGTTGAGTCGCGCCGATGGTGCGATCACGCTGGGCGCCGCCAACCGTCCGCTGCTGGTCATCGAGGCCGATCCTTCGGCCAAGCCGGATGATCCGCGTAGCGCCGGCCTCTTCCATACAGCCTTCCTGCTGCCCAGCCGCGCCGATCTCGGCCGCTGGATTAACCACGCCATATCAGACAAGATTACTATCGAGGGCGCTTCCGACCATCTGGTCAGCGAAGCGCTGTACCTGACCGATCCCGAAGGCAACGGCATCGAGATCTATGCAGATCGCCTCCCCAAGGACTGGAAGTGGAATGGCGACAAGATAGCCATGGCGACGGAGCGGCTGAACATCCCGTCCGTCGTTGCCGAAGTACCGGCAGGTGATGCCGGCTGGCAGGGCGCGCCGGAAAACAGCATTGTCGGCCATGTCCACCTGCGCGTAGGCAAGCCGGAAGACGCCGAAGCCTGGTGGAACCAGGAATTCGGCTTCGACACGGTGGCCAAATATGGTGGCCAGGCGGTGTTCCTGTCGTCGGGCGGCTATCACCATCACATCGGCGCCAACGCCTGGCAGAGTTCGGGCGCCGGCCGCCGCGATTCCACCCGGTCCGGTCTGGCCTGGGTCGAAATGCGTTCGGACAATGTGACGAGCCCGGTAACCCGCGAAGACCCGTGGGGCACGGTGATCAGGACTGTTCCCGGCAAGGCTTGATTTGAGGGCTGGCGAGAGCGTCTTTCTCCCCGTCACTATACGGGGAGAAATGCCCGGCAGGGCAATGAGGGGCAGCGTCGGCGTTTTGATATTGTCAAAGGGCGATTAGGTGCGATCGTCGTCGAAGTGAGCGCTGCCCCTCATCCGCCTGCCGGCACCTTCTCCCC
>NZ_RZRQ01000113.1:0-17810 GCF_003997785.1 Mesorhizobium sp. M7D.F.Ca.US.004.01.2.1
GAACATGTCTTGTCCTTAATATGAGGAAAGGGCCGCGCCGTTTCACGGTGCGCGGATGCCCTTTCCCTGGCTTCCTTTCTCGGGCAGCCACGGGCAAGACAACGGGAAGCTCGGGTAATTTCGGCGCGGCGAGCGCGCGCGAGCGTCCTGCAATCCTGCCCCATGACCGTCCATGGGCGGTTTCGAGTGCCCTCTGCACGATCGAAACCGGGTCTGGCCAGCCGATACGACTGGCAGAATGCGCGACCGGCGGGCTCTCCGAAGAAAGCCCGCCGGTCAATTCGTCAACGGCGCAGACCGAGCTTCTCGATCAACGTCTGGTAGCGCGCGTCGTCCTTGCGCTTGAGATAATCAAGCAGGCTGCGGCGCTGGGAGACGAGGGCGAGCAGACCACGGCGGGAATGGTTATCCTTCTTGTGGTCCTTGAAATGGTCGGTCAGGTTCTTGATGCGCTCGGAAAGGATGGCCACCTGGACTTCCGGAGACCCGGTGTCGCCCTTGGCGGTTGCGAATTCACCCATCAATTCCTGTTTGCGCTCGGCAGTAATCGACATCGTGTTTTTCCTTATCTGTTTGAGGAAACGGGTCGCCCTCAGCCGGGATGTCGTCCAGCAGGGGCCGGTGCAAGCAAAGCGTCTTAGCGCTATGCTGCGGCGCATATAGTGCAATTCCCCGGAAAACACCAGCCCAATTCACAAGCCGGCTTTTCAGGCCGAAATGGCCTGATTTATCCTTGTCAGAGCCATTTCTTCCATTTGAAGAAGGCGATCAACCCGAACGCGACAAGCGCCATGAACAGCAGCGACAAGGGATAGCCGTAATAGGCCTTCAGTTCCGGCATGTTCCAGGGCGAAGACTCCGGATCGAAATTCATGCCCCAGATACCGACCAGGAAGGTGAGCGGCATGAAGATGACCGAGACAATGGTGAGATAGCTGATGACGTCGTTGGTGCGCGCCTGGCTCAGCGACAGATGCATCTCGATCAGGCCGGTCAGCATGTCGCGCTGGGTTTCGACCAGTTCGATCAGCCTGAGCGAATGGTCGAGCGTGTCGTTGAGAAAGATCTTGGTTTCCGCCTTCACATAGGGCACGTCGTTGCGGATCAGCGTCGCCAGCGCATCGCGCATCGGCCACAGCACGCCTTTCAGCACATTGGCATCGCGCCGCAATTCATGCAGCTGCCGCATCTGATGCTTGTGCGTCGAATGCAGCATCTCGTCCTCGATGCTGTCGACCAGCTCGCCAGCCGCCTCGATCGGCGGAAAATAACTGTCGACGACGGCATCGATCAGCGCATAGGCGAGATAGTCGGCGCCCCGCGCACGCAACCGGTTGGGCGCCGAGCTTTCGATGCGCTTGCGTACGGGATCGAACGGATCGCCTTCACGTTCCTGAAAGGTGACGACGAAGTTTTTGCCGAAGAAGACGGCAATCTGCTCATAGCGGTGCGACGTGACATCGTCGATCATCCTGACGACGACGAAGGCATGGTCCTCGAAGAAATCGACCTTCGGCCGCTGGCCGGTGTTGACGACGTCCTCCAGCGCCAGCGGATGCAGGCTGAAAATGCGGCCGATCTCCTCGATCAGCGGAATGTTGGCGAGGCCGGTGCAGTCGAGCCAGAGGACCGGCCATTTGTCGCAATGAGTGTTGAGGTCGTCGATGCTGGCGTTTTCGATGGTCTTGAATTTCTGCGGCGAGATCAGGGTCAGCCTGAGTTCGCTGCGCCGCGCCGAGGGGTCGGCGATCAGCGTGCCGGGCGACGCACCGACCGGCGGCCGCCTTGTTTTCACCGGCGCCCGCTTCTTGATCGCCTCAGCCTTTGCCATGTGCCCCTCGCGCGAGTCCCGGCTCGACATTAGAGCAGTTCACCGTTTCACGGAAACGGCGAACCACTCTAACTCTTTGTTTTGACGCAATTCCGAACGGAAAACCGTTCACACTTTTCCTGGAATTGCTCTAGACGACAGGGGTCAGCCGGCAAAGACCCGTTTGGGCTTGAACATGCCTTGCTCGATGGCGCCGATGGCGACCAGCTTGCCGCGCGCCGTGGCGCAGGCTTCCTCGGCTTCCACCGGTGCATCGCGACCGCGAATGATGACCGGGTTGCCAAGGCGGATCTTGGTCGCAGCGTCGTCGCTGATGGCGATCTGCGGCAGGCAATCGAGGGCAGCCGATGTATCGACCAGAAGCGCATCGATGGCGTCGAAGTCGATCGGTGCTTCCACCGCGTCAGCGGCTTCCGTCGTGTCAGCGACGTCCGTCGCGTCCGAGCTGTCTTCATCCTGCACACCGAAACGAGCGGCTTCCAGTTCGGCGATGGTGACGAAATCCTCCGGGGTGAACGGCTCGACCTCGACCCGGCGCAATTCTGAAATATGGCCGAAGCAGCCCATGTCGCGGCCCATGTCGCGGGCCAGCGAGCGCACATAGGTGCCCTTGCCGCATTCGACCTCGAAAACAGTATGGTCGGCGCTATGCTCGACAACGTCCAAACGACCGATCTCGATCTCGCGTGGCGGAATGTCGACTGTCGCGCCGTCGCGGGCCAGATCATAGGCGCGCTCGCCCGCGATCTTGATGGCCGAGAATTGCGGCGGCGTCTGCATGATGACGCCGGTGTATTTCGGCAGCAGCGCCTTGATCTCGGCTTCCGCTGGACGCTGGTCGGACTCCTTCGTCACCGGACCTTCGAGGTCATCGGTCGAACGCTCCTGTCCCCAGGAAACGGTGAAGCGGTAGATCTTGGCGCCGTCCTGCACGTAGGGCACGGTCTTGGTGGCCTCGCCAAGCGCGATCGGCAGCATGCCGGACGCCAGCGGATCGAGCGTGCCGGCATGGCCGGCCTTTTCTGCCTGGAACAGCCATTTGATCTTGGAGACGGCTTCGGTCGAACCCATGCCGACCGGCTTGTCCAGGATCAGCCAGCCCGAGATCGGACGGCCCTTCTTCTTGCCGCGGCGCGCCACTATTCGGTGTCCTTGTTGTCGTCTTTGTCCTGGTCCTCAGGACCCAGATCGCGTGCTACCTCGGGCGACTTCAACAGGTCGTTGATCCTGGCGAAATTGTCGAAGGAGGTGTCGAGCTTGAAGCGGAACTCCGGCATGAACTTCATCTGCCGCAGCGCGCCTGAGACACGGCCGCGGACGAATTTCGCATGCTTGTTCAGCGCCTCGACCACCGCATCGGTATCCTTGGCGCCGAGCGGCGAGACGAAAGCCGTGGCGACCTTGAGGTCAGGCGACATGCGCACTTCCGAGACCGACACCACGGTGTTCTCGATCAGCGGATCGATGATCTCGCCGCGCTGCAGGGTTTCGGACAGCGCATGGCGCACCTGTTCGGCGACGCGCAGCATGCGCTGGGATGGGCTGGATGTGGTTGGACGGGGCATTTTTCTCAATCCTGAAAGCGTGAGGCGCGGGATGGGACCGTGCCGCATGTCTCATATGGGTCATTCTCAATAGACCTTGGGCGGCGGTCTTTCGACCGCCGCCCGGTATGGACAAATCACTCGAACTCAGAGTGTCCGGGTCACCATCTCCACGCGGAAGCACTCGATGACGTCGCCGACGCGCATGTCCTCGTAGTTCTGGAAGGCCATGCCGCATTCCTGGCCGCCGGGGACTTCCGAAACTTCGTCCTTGAAGCGCTTCAGCGTCTTCAGCGTGCCCTCGTGGATGACGACGTTGTCGCGGATCAGGCGCACGCCCGCACCGCGCTCGACCTTGCCTTCGGTGACACGGCAGCCGGCGATCTTGCCGACCTTGGTGATGTCGAAGATCTCGAGGATCTGCGCATTGCCGATGAAGGTCTCGCGACGCTCCGGCGACAGAAGGCCCGACAGAGCCGCCTTCACGTCATCCACAAGGTTGTAGATGATCGAGTAGTAGCGGATCTCGATGCCCGCCGCCGCTGCGGCGGCACGCGCCTGGACGTTGGCGCGGACGTTGAAGCCGATGATCGCCGCACCCGAGGTCTCCGCCAGCGACACGTCGCTTTCGGTGATGGCGCCGGCGCCAGCATGGACGATGCGCGCACGCACTTCGTCGGTGCCGAGCTTGTCCAACGCAGCGTTGATCGCCTCGATCGAGCCCTGCACGTCGCCCTTGATGACCAGCGGGAATTCCTTCAGCCCGCTCGTCTGCAACTGCGACATCATCTGCTCGAGTGAACCGCGCTGGCCGGCATGCTTGGCAACCGCCTTCTCACGCGCCAGACGCTGGCGATATTCGGTGATCTCGCGGGCACGGGCCTCGTTGTTGACCACTGCGAAGCGGTCGCCGGCCTGCGGCGTGCCCTGCAAGCCAAGTACTTCGACTGGCATCGCCGGCGGCGCTTCCTTGATCTGCGTGCCACGATCGTTGACCAGCGCGCGCACCCGGCCCCATTCGTTGCCGGCAACAAGGATGTCGCCCGGCATCAGCGTGCCAGTCTGCACCAGCACGGTGGCAACGGGACCACGGCCCTTGTCGAGCTGCGCTTCGATGACGACACCCTCGGCAGTACGATCCGGATTGGCCTTCAGGTCGAGAATTTCGGCCTGCAGCAGGATCGCCTCGAGCAGCTTGTCGAGATTGGTGCCCTTGGTCGCCGAGACTTCGACGTCCAGAACTTCACCGCCCATGGATTCGACGAAGACCTCGTGGCGCAGCAGTTCGGAGCGCACCTTCTGCGGATCGGCATCATGTTTGTCGATCTTGTTGATCGCCACGATGATCGGAACACCGGCCGCCTTGGCATGGCTGATCGATTCGATCGTCTGCGGCATGACGCTGTCGTCGGCCGCCACAACCAGGATGGCAATGTCGGTCGCCTGCGCGCCACGAGCACGCATCGCCGTGAAGGCGGCGTGGCCGGGCGTGTCGATGAAGGTGATCTTGTGACCATTCTTCTCGACCTGGTAGGCGCCGATATGCTGGGTGATGCCACCGGCTTCGCCGGAGACGACATTGGCGTTGCGGATGGCGTCGAGCAGCGAGGTCTTGCCGTGATCGACGTGGCCCATGATCGTCACGACAGGCGGACGCGCCACCAGGTCCTCGGCATTGTCGGCGATGTTGAATAGGCCTTCCTCGATGTCGGACTCGGCGACGCGGCGGACCGTGTGGCCGAATTCGGTGGCGACCAGCTCTGCCGTATCGGCGTCGATGACGTCGCCCGGCTTCAGGATCTGTCCCTGCTTCATGAAGAACTTGACCAGGTCGACCGCGCGCTCGGACATGCGTTGCGCCAGTTCCTGGATGGTGATGGTCTCGGGCAGGATCACTTCGCGCATGACTTTCTCGCGCGGCTCATTATGCATCGCGCGCTTGAATTTTTCCTGGCGGCGACGCATCGACGACAGCGAACGGGCCCGCGCGTCTTCGTCGGACAATGCTGAATTCAGCGTCAGCTTGCCACGGCGGCGGTCTTCCTCGCTCTTGGTCGGCTTGGCCGGACGCGCCACTTCGGGCGTGACCGGACGGCGCACCGGTGCACCGGCACCAACCCGCTTCGGCTTGACCTCTTCCTCATCGTCGACTGTTGCCAGTTCGGCGGTCAGCGGCGCGCGGCGGCGTGCCTCTTCCTCGGCCCGACGGCGAGACTCGGCCTCGGTCTGCAACCGCGCCTCTTCCTCGGCTTGGCGGCGTGCGGATTCATCGCGTTCGCGCTTGCGGCGCTCTTCGTCCTCGGCACGGCGCTTGGCGTCCTCGGCGGCGCGCTGACGGTCCTCGACCTCGCGCACCTTGGAGCCTTCAAGCGCCCTGCGGCGCGCCTCCATTTCACTGCGCGACAGCTCGTTCAGCACCATGCCGCTGCGCTCGACCGGGGCCGGCGGGGGCGGAGGTGGCGGCGCCTTCGGTGCTTCCTGCACGACGGGCGCGGCCACAACCGGCGGCTTCGGTGTGAAGACGGGGGCGGCAACCGGCTCCGGCTTGTCGCCGGGCATCGAGAACTTGCGCTTCTTGGTTTCGACGACGACCTGCTTGGTGCGGCCGTGCGAGAAGTTCTGGCGCACAGTGCCCTGTTCCATACCGGGGCGCTTCAGCGTCAAGGTCTTCTTCGGCGTCACACTCAGCGTATTGTCGTCACCCGATTTCGTATCGCTCATTCCATATCCTCTGCGGCATCATCTTCGTCAGCAACAGCCGCAAGCATTGCCAGATCGTCCGGGGAACCGCCCCGATACCGGTCGAGCGCAACCATGCGCTTCTGGACCGCCCTGCCCGCGTCTCCCGCGAGAACGGCAGCATGTATCACATTTGTACCCCCCAATGCCAAGCTCAACTCGGCCTCGGAGAAAAGTTTGTAGGCAAGGATAGCGGGCCCGCCGAGATGGACTGTCGCCCGTCGCGCCTGGCTGATCTTGCGCACGCCGTCGTCGGACGCCTCGGTCGCGTGCAGCACGAAAAGCGCCAATCCGCCGCGCACCGCGCTCTCGACCTTGGTAGCACCAAGCGAAATTGCGCCTGCCTTGCGGGCCAGACCAAGCATGCCCAGAGCGTGTCTGGAAAGCAGCCCGTCGACCATGCCGCCAAGATCAGGCGGCACGACCACCTGTGCCTTGAAGGCGCGGGCAAAGAGGTTCTTCGCCGCAGCCTTGTCGATATGTAGGCGGTCGGCGCTCACCCAGCAACCGCGGCCGGGCAGATTTCTCTTGATGTCGGGAACGACGGCCGAATCCGGGCCGACGACGAAACGGATCAGTTCATCCGGTTCGGCTTGTTTGCGCGTAACGATGCAGGTGCGATCGTTCATCTCGTCCAAGGGCGGGTTCGGTGCGATGCGGTTTCACCTCACGCACCAACGGCTTCGTCAGCCGAGACTTCTTCGGCCGCAAGCTCGTCTTCGGTGATCCAGCCGGCCTTGAGGCGGGCAGCCAGAACCATCTGCTCGGCATCGGCACGCGCGACGCCGTGATTGGCCAGCACACCGGGGAATACCTTGGTTTCGCCGTCTTTGCGTTCCTTCCAGCCGGTGAGGTCATCGGCGGCATAGCCGGCGAAGTCCTCGATCGTCTTCACGCCGTCTTCGCCGAGCGTCACCATCATGGCGGTGGTGACGCCGGGGATTTCGCGCAATTCGTCCGAGACGCCGAGCGCCTTGCGCTTGTCGTCGTGCTCGGCCTCGATCTTCTCCAGATATTCGCGGGCGCGGGTCTGGATTTCCGAAGCGGTGTCTTCATCGAAACCGTCGATCGAGGCGATCTCGCCGGAATCGACATAAGCGACTTCCTCGACGCTGGTGAAGCCTTCGGAGGCAAGCACCTGGCCGACCATCTCGTCGACGTCGAGGGCTTCCATGAACAGCGACGAACGCTCGACGAATTCCTTCTGGCGACGCTCGGATTCTTCGGCCTCGGTCAGGATGTCGATATCCCAGCCGGTCAGCTGCGAAGCGAGCCGCACGTTCTGGCCGCGGCGGCCGATGGCCAGCGACAGCTGGTCGTCGGGAACCACGACTTCGATGCGTTCGGCATCCTCATCGAGCACGACCTTGGCGACTTCCGCCGGCTGCAGCGCGTTGACGATGAAGGACGCGGCCGAAGGCGACCACGGAATGATGTCGATCTTCTCGCCCTGCAATTCGCCGACGACGGCCTGGACGCGGCTGCCGCGCATACCAACGCAGGCGCCGACAGGATCGATCGAGCTGTCGCGCGAGATGACGGCGATCTTGGCGCGCGAGCCCGGGTCGCGGGCGACGGCCTTGATCTCGATGATGCCGTCATAGATTTCCGGCACTTCCATGGTGAACAGTTTGGCCATGAACTGCGGATGGGTTCGCGACAGGAAGATCTGCGGGCCGCGCTGCTCACGGCGCACGTCGTAAACGTAGGCGCGGACGCGGTCGCCATATTTGTAATTTTCGCGCGGGATCAGTTCGTCGCGGCGGATGATCGCTTCGCCTCGGCCAAGGTCGACGATGACGTTGCCGTATTCGACGCGCTTGACGGTGCCGTTGACGATTTCGCCGATGCGGTCCTTGTATTCGTCATACTGACGGTCGCGTTCGGCCTCGCGCACCTTCTGCACGATGACCTGCTTGGCCGACTGGGCGGCGATGCGGCCGAAATCCATCGGTGGCAGCTGTTCGGCGATGAAATCGCCGAGCTGGGCGTCGGGATTGCGCTCGCGGGCCGAGGAAATGGCGATCTGCGTGGCGTAGTCATCGACCTTCTCGACCACTTCCATCAGCCGCTGCAGCTTCATCTCGCCGGTGTTCGGGTTGATGTCGGCGCGGATGTTGGTTTCCTGGCCATAACGCGAGCGCGCCGCCTTCTGGATCGCATCGGCCATGGCGGCGATGACGATCGACTTGTCGATCGACTTTTCACGCGCAACCGCGTCGGCGATCTGCAGCAGTTCAAGTCTGTTGGCGCTTACAACCATCGTTTTTCTCCCGAGCCTGTTTGCCGGACCTTTGCGCCCGGCAGCTCAATCATAGTTCCTGTTCGTCTTCTTCCGTGGCGTCCGCTTCCGCACCCTGGGGCACGTCATCATCCGGTTCACCGCGGTGTCTTTTGGCTTCCTTGCGCGCCCTGTTGTCCTTCGACAGGGCGTCTCGGATGAGATCGTCGGTCAGGATCAGGCGCGTTTCGGAAATTGCGTCATAGGGGACCCGCACCGTCGGCTCCTCGCCATAGGCGGCCTTTTCGCGCTCGATCAGCACATCGTCTTCACCGGCCTCGACGATCTTGCCCTTGAATCGCTTGCGGTCGGCAACGACGATCGATGTTTCCATCTTGACCAGATGACCGGTCCAGGTCGTGAAATCCGATTTGCGGACCAGCGGCCGGTCGATGCCGGGCGACGAGACTTCGAGGTGATAGGCCTTTTCGATCGGATCATCGACGTCGAGCGCCGGCGACACCGCGCGGCTGACCTCTTCGCAATCCTCGACGGTCATGGTGCCGTCCTCGCGCTCGGCCATGATCTGCAGCGTCAGCCCGTTCTGGCCCGACAGATGCACCCGCACGAGGCGGAAGCCGATGCCACGCAGAACCGGCTGGACGATCAGCGCGATGCGCGCATCGATGCCGCTTTCGCGGATGATGCGATCGTCGCCCTCGCTTGCCGTTGCAGTCATTGAAACCCTGTCGTTCTACCCGAAGTTATCGGCAGGTAATAAAAAAGAGCGGGACCGGGTGGACCCACTCTTCGTCATACCGACCAAGAATTTGAGGCTGATATAAACGATCATGGCAGGTGTTTCAAGCCCGCCGTGCAGTCCGAACAAAAGCCGTGCGGCGCCAGTGTTGCGCCAGACGCATGGCCTCCATGCGGCGAAACCCCTGTGAGCTTTGCCGTTGCGTCCCCATTTATGGTGCATCGCACAAAGATGATTGCACGACACGGCACCGAAAGGGCATGTCCATGACCAACCGCAAGATCTTATCCGCCATAGGCGAACTCTTCACGACATTTGGCAGCGCGGTCGCCGCCTCGCGTGCCGTGGAAGCGGGCCGCAAGCCGCGCGCCGACGACTTGCGCAAGCTCGGAATGGACCCGGCTGTCTTCAACAGGATCGGCCGTTTTTGAACCTGGCGAGTGGATGACACCCGCCTTTGCAAAGCTGGTGCGCCGTGGGCCTATGTTCTGACGAAAGTGAGATAGGCCGGCCGCCGCCCCTCACGAATGGCCTTCGCCTCGTAACGCGTGCCCGGCCAGCCATCATAAGGCCGGTGCCAGTCCGCCGCCTCCGAAGCCTGCCACGCGAACGCGCCATGCGCACGGCAATGCAGCAAGGTCCAGTTGACATAAGTGTCGATATCGGACGCAAAGCGGAATTTTGAGCCCGGCTTCAGCACACGCGCGAACCGCTCGAGATTGACCGGGCTGACGAAGCGCCGCTTCCAGTGCTTCTTCTTCGGCCAAGGATCGGGATAGAGCAGATCGATGCCGTCGAGCGAGGCTTGCGGCAGCCAGTCGAGCAGCCTGGTGGCGTCGTCGTCATAAACCCGCAGATTGGCGAGCGACTTCTCGCGCACCGCCATCATCATCTTGGCCATGCCGTTGACGAAGGGCTCGACGCCGATAAAGCCGATCGAAGGCGCCTCGGTCGCGCGATGCAGGAGATGTTCGCCGCCGCCGAAGCCGATCTCGAGGCGAACCGCGCCAACATCGGCTTCAAACAGAGTGCGCAGATCGGCCGGCGGTTCGGCCGTCAGATCGAGACGGTATGTGCCGAAGCCGCTTTCCAGTGCTGCCGCCTGCTGCGGACGCATGGTCTTGCCACGCCGGCGACCGAAGAAGGCTTCGGTCGCACGGCTTGGTCTGTCCTTCGGGTCCATGGCGGGACTCTGCGGCGCCGCTGTCAGGCGGCGACCGCATCCTTGAGCGCCTTGGCGAGATCGGTCTTTTCCCAGGAAAAAGACCCGTCGCGGCCGGCCTTACGGCCGAAATGGCCGTAGGACGACGTCTTGGCATAGATTGGCTTGTTGAGATCGAGATGGCGGCGGATGCCGGACGGCGACAGATCCATCACGGTGCGCAGCGCCTCCTCGAGCTTTGCCTCGTCGACCTTGCCGGTGCCGTGCAGGTCGACATAGACCGACAGCGGCTGGGCAACGCCGATGGCGTAGGAAAGCTGGATGGTGCAGCGGTCGGCGAGTTTCGCCGCCACGACGTTCTTGGCCAGATAGCGTGCCGCATAGGCCGCCGAGCGATCGACCTTGGTGGTGTCCTTGCCGGAGAAGGCGCCGCCGCCATGCGGTGCGGCACCACCATAGGTGTCGACGATGATCTTGCGGCCGGTCAGGCCGGCATCACCGTCCGGCCCGCCAATGACGAACTTGCCGGTCGGGTTGATGTACCACATGCAGTTGTCGGCGATCTTGAGGTCGCCCAGCGCCTCGCGGATATAGGGTTCGACGACCTTGCGGACCTTCTTCGAATCCCAGCTCGCATCGAGATGCTGTGTGGACAGCACGATCTGCGTCGCCTCGGCGGCCTTGCCGTCGACATAGCGAACGGTGACCTGGCTCTTGGCGTCCGGCCCTAGCTTGCCGGCTTCACCGCTGCCCTCGTGACGGGCGGCAGCCAGCAGTTCGAGAATCTTGTGGCTGTAGTAGATCGGCGCAGGCATCAGATCCGGCGTCTCGCGGCAGGCATAACCGAACATGATGCCCTGGTCGCCGGCACCCTCTTCGCCCTGACGGTCGGAGGCATTGTCGACGCCCTGGCCGATATCCGGCGACTGGCCGTGCAGCAGGACCTCGATCTTCGCCGTTTTCCAGTGGAAGCCGGCCTGCTCATAGCCGATTTCGCGGATCGCCTTGCGGGCGACCGACTTGAACTTGGCCGGATTGACGACCGAATGCCCGGCGGCATCCTTGAGAATATTGCCGGCCTTGTCCTTCTTGAGCAGCGTGTCGGGAACACGCACTTCGCCGGCGATGACGACTCGGTTGGTGGTGGCCAGCGTCTCGCAGGCGACACGGACTTTCCACGGGTCCATGCCGGTCTTCTTGGCTTCGCGATAGACCAGATCGACGATCTCGTCGGAAATCCGGTCACAGACTTTGTCGGGATGGCCCTCGGCAACGGATTCCGAGGTAAAGAAGTAGTTCTGCCGCGTCACGGGTGTCCCCTCTTGAAAAACGATCGGCAGGCTGCCGATTTTGGCGCGCCACGTGTTAGCGGGGCGAAGCGCCGCTCGTCAAGCGGTGCTTCGGCTCTGGCATGAATGTCGATGCAGTTATCTTGTGCCACCGGCGGCAACACGCCGCCGGCTCTGGCGTGATTGCGGATCAGTCGGGATCGTCCGTGGAGAGGGACTTGACCAGGTCTATGATCCTGCGGCGCACCTTGGCGTCGGCGATCTTGACAAAGGCCCGGTTGAGCTGGAGTCCTTCCGGACTGCCGCAGAATTCAACGGCGAAAGCCATCGACGCATCCTCGGCAAATCCACGGCCCGCCACGGGCTCCTGGCCGGGCGCATCCTCGAAAAAGAAGGCGACAGGCACGCCGAGTATGGACGCGATCGCCTGCAGACGGCTGGCGCCGACGCGGTTGGTGCCCTTTTCATATTTCTGAATCTGTTGAAATGTGATGCCGAGGTTTTCTCCCAGCTTTTCCTGGCTCATTCCCAGCATGTTGCGGCGAAGCCGGATGCGACTGCCGACATGGATATCAATCGGATTCGGTTTCTTCTTGTTGTCTTCTGTCATTTTTTCCTCGCCGAATTTTTTCGGCTTTCTCTATTTTTTTCCTGCCCAAACGAAGCCGGAGGCAACTGCCCCAACAGAATGATCAACCGGCTTCGAGAAATTTCAGGCGCTTACAGTATGAGTTTCTAATGTGTAGGCTGTCAATTCACCCGTAGCCTTTGCCTTACGTTCAACAATGTGGCGGCGATGGCAAACAGCAACATGATCAGCATTCCGTTAATGCGCCGTTGGCCGGGAGATATGACCGCCTGTTCGGAAATCGGGACATGGGCATCGATGGCGCCGCGGGCGTCGATAGCCAGCGCATCAACGATGCGGCCGCGCGGATCAACGACGGCCGAGATGCCGTTGTTGGCAGCACGCAGCAATGGCAATCCATTCTCCACCGCACGGATCTGGGCCTGCCTGAAATGCTGATACGGACCCGGCGTGTCGCCGAACCACGCATCATTGGTGACGTTCACAATAAGCTGTGCTGACGTTGCGTCAACTGCCACCAGATCGGGAAAGATCACCTCATAACAGATAAATGGCAGTGCGCTGATGCCGTCAGGCAGGGTGATGGCGTGCCGCTCATTGCCGGCCGCGAACGTCATCGGCCCGGCAACCAGCTGCTCGATGCCGAAACGCTCGAGCAGGTCGGAGAAAGGCAGGTATTCGCCGAACGGCACCAGATGAACCTTGTCGACAGCGTCAGTGATTTCACCCTTGTCGTCGATCGCCACCACGGAGTTGTAATAGCGGCTGTCGGCATTCGCGGCCGAGCCGCCTTCCTCGCGGACGACGCCGGCGATCAGCATCTGGCCAGGTCCGAGCATGTCGCCCAGTGCCGTCAATGCGTCCGGACGCTCGGTGAAGAGGAACGGCACCGAGGTTTCGGGCCACAGGATCAGTTGCGGCTTTTCATGGCCAGGGTCCGGCGCCTTGGCCGACAGCCCTATCAAGGTGGCGAAGATACGGTCGCGCACCGAGGCGTCCCACTTTTCCGACAGGTCCACGGCCGGCTGCACGATGCGGACGTCCAGGCTGCGCGCCGCCGGTTTCTCGGGAGCGGCAAGCCTGACATAGCCGAAGCCGACATGGGCAGCGGCAAGCACGACAAACAGCGCCGCGCCGAGGCGAAGATGCCGGCGCGCGGCCAGCAGCGCCGGCAGCGCGAAAACGAACACAGCGAGCGCGTTCATGCCGATCATCCCGGTCACCGAGACGCTCTGCATCAGCAAGGGCACGGGCATGGCCGCGTAGCCGACGGCATTCCAGGGAAAACCGGTGAACAGGAAGCCGCGCAGCCACTCCGTCAGCCCGAAGCCGAAGGCAAGGGCGGCGATGCGGCCGATATCGCTGCTCCACAGCAGGCGGGCAACCATGGCCGCAAAGCCGTAGAAAAAGGCGAGCATGAAGGGAATGCCGACCACCGCGAAGGGAAGCGCCCAGGCGAAGCTGTCGGCCTCAACCAGCAGGGCCGAGCCGATCCACCAGAGGCCGGCAAGGAAATAGCCGAAGCCGAACCACCAGCCGACGGCGAAGGCCGGCCGCAGGCGCCGGAACAGGCTGCCGGAGGCTTCACCGGTGGCGCCGTCGAGCAGCCAGACCAGCAGCGGAAACGAGATGAAACAGGCGGCGAAGAAATCGTAGGGCGCCTGCCCAAGCACGGCAAAAGCGCCTGCGAGAAACGCCACGAGCGCGCGCCGCCAACCCCAAAGCAGAATTATCCGGCCGGCCAGGCGCTCCATGCATACTTCCGAGTCGCGCGAATCAGGACGCAAGATTTAACAGGCCGCGGTCCGCGCTCCAAACGCCGGATGGCAAGCCGTGACGCAAGCCCCGGTCACCGCCCTACCGGTGCCAGCCGTCGATTTGAACACCGCCCAGCCGCTCGGCCTCCTCGCGCGGAACCGAACGGATGGTCTGCGTGAAGGTCCAGACATGGCCCTCGGGATCGCGCGCCCGATACTGGCGCTCGCCGTAGAACTGATCTGTCGGCTCCTGGATTATATCGGCGCCGGCGGCCCGAGCCTGCTCGCAATGTGCGTCGATGCTATCCTTCAGTCTGACATAGACCGATTGCGTGTTCTTGCCCGAGACCGAAGCCGGGCTGGCGACATAATCGGCCCATTCGGAATCGACGATGATGTAGCTGTCGCCGAACCGCATCTCGGCGTGAACAAGTCTGCCCTCGGCATCGCTGACCACCATGCTGCGCGCGAAGCCGAAGGCTGCTTCAAGCCAGTCCAGCGCGGCACGAGGGTCCTTATAGAAAACACCGGAGCCCAGACTGGGATGCTTGAACGGGTCGTCGACAGTCATCGGGCGAGCGTAACGCTCATGCCTGCTCGGTGCGCGCGGCGCGGCGGCGGCGCTCGCCCTTCTGGCTCTGCACGATGCGCACGCGCTTGACGCGGCGCGGATCGGCGTCGAGCACGTGGAACTCGAAGCCGGGTATCGCCTGCACCACCTCGCCGCGCGCCGGAACGCGGCCAAGCGTGTTGAAGATCATGCCGCCGATGGTGTCGACATATTCGCCATGTTCGCCGGCGGCGAAATCCTCGCCGATCATCTTGGCAACATCGTCGATCTCGGCCTTGCCGTCGACGATGAACACGCCGTCACCGCTCTGGGTGATCATCGGCTCGTCGTCGTCATGCTCGTCCTCGATGTCGCCGACCACCATCTCGACGATGTCCTCCAGCGAGGCAAGGCCGTCGGTGCCGCCATATTCATCAATGACCAGCGCCATCTGCGTGCGCGTCGTCTGCATGCGGCCCATCAGATCGGAGGCAAGCATCGACGGCGGCACGAACAGCACCGGGCGGATCAGATTGAGGTCGCCAATGGTGCGCGCGAGGTCGACCTGGGCGAGGTCGAGAACCATGGCGGCCGGGGTTTTCCTGGTCGTGCGGCCCTTCTTGACGCGCGCGATCTTGGTGATGTGGGCCAGCACGTCACGGATATGGACCATGCCGCGCGGATCATCGAGCGTCTCGGAATAGACCGGCATGCGTGAATGGCCGGATTGTTCGAAGGTGCCCAGGAGATCGCCAAGCGTCGTCGTGATCTCGACCCCCTGGATGTCGGCCCGCGGCACCATGACGTCCTCGACGCGCACCTCGCGCAGCCGCAGGATGTTGTTGAGCATGGCGCGTTCGCCGGGCGAGAAGGATTCGGCATCGCTCGTCGTTTCGGCAAGCGCGCCGGCAATTTCCTCACGCAGGCTGGTTCCGTTGCGTTGCCGAAACAGGCCCAAAACGCGGTCGAACAGGGAGGGACCAGCAGGCGATGTGTCGCTGGCAGCGCTGCCGACGCTGGCAGCACCAGGGGTAACGGTACTCGGACTTGATCCCTCTTCCGACGTATCGGAAGCCTTGGTCGCACTGCCGGCGTCGGGGCGGGCGGCAGTATCTGGTTTGTCGTTCATCGTCGTCCGGTCAATTGTCAGATGTAGTTACGCGTAGGGATCGGGAATGGCAAGCCTTGCGAGCGCTGCGCGTTCGATGGCCTCCATCGCCTCGGCCTCAGTGTCGGTCTCGTGATCGTAGCCCAGCAAGTGCAGCAGGCCGTGGATGACGAGATGGGTGATATGGTTCTCGACAGGCTTGTCTTCCAGTGCCGCTTCACGCGCGACCGTCTCGGCGGCCAGCACGATATCGCCGAGCATCGGCGGCAGCGGGCCGCCTTGCGCCAGCGGAAAAGCCGGGAAAGACAAGACGTTGGTCGGCTTGTCCTTGCCGCGCCAGCCAGCGTTGAGGGTACGGATATGGACATCGTCGGAAAAAACGAGGCTGAGTTCGGAACGGCCCGCCACGCCGGTTTCGGCAAAAGCAGCCGTGACAGCGCGGTCGACCAGCCGCGTCAGGCTTGCCTCATCGGGCCAGTTGCCCGCTTCGATCGATATATCGATGTCGACGGGAACATTCCCGCCGCCGGATCTTATGTCCTCAGGCATGAAGCCGCATCGTCAAGATCAATTCTCGGCGCCGAGGCCGCGCGCCAGTTTGGCGTCCCGGTCGTAGGCCCTGACGATTTCCGCCACCAGCGGATGGCGAACCACGTCGCCATCGTTGAAGCGCACGGTGACCGCGCCTGCCACGCCGTCCAGCACCCGCAAGGCTTCGACCAGGCCCGATTTGGTGTTCGAGGGAAGGTCGATCTGGGTCGGATCGCCGGTGACGATCATGCGCGAGTTCTCGCCGAGACGGGTCAGGAACATCTTCATCTGCATCGGCGTGGTGTTCTGGGCCTCGTCGAGGATGACGGCGGCATGCGCCAGCGTGCGGCCGCGCATGAAGGCGAGCGGCGCTATCTCGATCACTTCGGCGGCAATGGCGCGCTCGACCTTGTCGGCCGGCATCATGTCGTAGAGCGCGTCATAGAGCGGCCGCAGATAGGGATCGACCTTCTCCTTCATGTCGCCCGGCAGAAAGCCGAGCCGCTCGCCGGCCTCGACCGCCGGCCGCGAGAGAATGATGCGCTCGACCATGCCGCGCTCAAGCAGCATGGCCGCATGCGCCACCGCCAGATAGGTCTTGCCGGTGCCGGCCGGGCCGATGCCGAACACCAGTTCCGACCGTTCCAGCGCCCGCATATAGGCGTCCTGGTTCAGCGAGCGGGCATAGATCGTCTTCTTGCGGGTGGCGATCTGGGCGGCGGAGACCTTGCCCTTGCGTTCCAGCGTGGGCAAGGTCAGCTGGTCATCGGCGGCGATCGCCATGCGCACGGCGCCGTCGACGTCGGACTGGCCTATATCGACGCCCTTCTGGAGAATGCCGTAGAGATTGTCGAGCGCACGGCGCGCCTGCTCGGCGGCTGACGCCGAGCCCTTGATGGTCAATTGGTTACCGCGCGAGCGGATGTCGACGCCCAGCTTCTGCTCAAGCCTGGCGAGGTTTTCGTCGAACTGACCGTAGAGGGCGCTGGCAAGCTTGTTGTTGTCGAAAGTCAGAACGATGTGCGCCATGTCAGAAGCCCCAGATGCCGGTACCGGGGGCAGGTTCTTCAGCTCTGCTGCGCTCAACCGTCTCTCCTCATCTGCCGAGACCCCTCAGGCCAATTCGGCGAACAGGCTATTGTAACCTGTCTTCGTGATTCGCACCTGGATAATGTCACCGATTTCGCCGGCCTTTTCATCAACAATAACCGGCTGCAGCCAGGGCGAGCGGCCGACCTTCTGGCCAGCCTGACGGCCGGGCTTCTCGATCAGCGTGTCGATGGTGCTGCCGACGAGGCTCAAGCCGAAATCCTGCTGCTGTTTCACAAGCAGAGCCTGCAGCCGCTGCAGGCGCTCATCCTTGACTGTTTCCGGCACATGATCGGGCATTTCGGCGCCCGGCGTGCCGGGACGAGGCGAATATTTGAACGAGAAGGCCGAGGCGTAGTTCACCTGGCGCATCAGTTCCATGGTCGCTTCGAAATCCGCTTCTGTCTCACCGGGAAAGCCAACGATGAAGTCGCCGGAAAGTGCGATGTCAGGCCGGGCGGTGCGGATGCGATCGAGCAGCGCCAGATAATCCTTCGCCGTGTGCCGGCGATTCATCGCCTTGAGGATGCGGTCGGACCCCGATTGCACCGGCAGATGCAGATAGGGCATCAGCGCCGGCAGATCGCGATGGGCGGCGATGAGTTCGTCATCCATGTCGCGCGGGTGGCTGGTGGTGTAG